>NZ_JBFUES010001437.1:0-1364 GCF_056403875.1 Bradyrhizobium sp. P2_E8 | reverse complement strand
CTGCCGCACCTCGCCGTTGACGCGCGTGATGATGTCATGAGGCCCGCGCGGATCGAGCTCGTCAGCCGTGACGATCCACGGGCCGATGCTGCCGGAGCGGTCGAAGTTCTTGCCTTGGGTGACGTTGAACTTGCCGTGGCGCAGCCAGTCGCGGATCGTACCCTCGTTGCACAGCGTCATGCCGAAGATGTGCGACCACGCCCTCTCGCGCGGGATGTGACGGCCGCCCTGCCCGATCACGATGACGAGCTCGCCTTCGTAGTCGAGCTGATCCGAGACGGTGGGCTTCTCCAACGGCTGGCCGGAGCCTGTCATCGAGGACATGCTGCGCACGAACAGGCTCGGATATTTGGGCAGGTCCGAATTGTCCTTATATTCGGCGTTGCGCTCGGCGTAGTTGACGCCGATGCACCAGAGCTTCTCTGGCGCCAGCACCGGCGGCAGCAGGACGAGATCATCGAGCGCGTAATCCGGCTTCTGATCGGCAATCGCTTCCTGCGCGTCCGCCAGCGCATTGGCCGCGATCAGCGCCCTCACGTCCGAGAAGTCACGGCCGATCCGCCTGGTCAGATCGACCACGCCGCCCGCGACGGCCGCGCCGTAGCGAAGCTCGCCGTCCAGGAGATAGCTCAGGAGTCGCATTGTCGTTTTCTCCAATGGTCTTTGGGCACAAGGGGCGGCGCGATGCGCCGCGCGCTCAGTCGGTCGATTTGGGAGTCTGGAACACGGTATTCAGCGTCACGATCTCTCCGAGCCGGGCGTAGCGGGGACCGCCGATGCGCGCGATCGGGTCGAGCGCCCTGGTCTCGACCTTGCCATTTTCCACGAGGCCGTCGCGAATGTGGAACATCACGACCTCGCCGACGATCAGCCGGCTACGGGCGTCGCCGAATTCGAGGCACTGCCGGAACACGCATTCCATCGCGACCGGCGCGGCCGCGAGCCGCGGCACCTTGATGCGCTCGCTCGCGAGTGTTTCGAGGCCGAGCTCGGCGACCTCGCTGACTTCGGGCGGATGCTCGATCGAGCTGTCGTGCACCGCTGACATCAGCGGGGTATCGGCGATGTGGATGACGTATTCCTCGGTATCGAGGATGTTGTGCGCGGTGTCCTTGTAGTCGGCGCCCTTGCGGCCGACGCTGATCGCCAGCATCGGCGGCTTCTGCGAGACGAAGGTGAAGGCGCTGAAGGGCGCGAGGTTGAGCACGCCGGAGCGCGACAGGCTCGTCACCCAGGCGATCGGGCGCGGCACCACGATGCCGGTCATCAGCCGGTAGATGCGCTCCGCGCCGAGCTCGCTGGGATCGATCCGCATCGCTCAGTCTGCCTTGATGTTGGCCTTGCGCACGACCGGAATCCACTTG
>NZ_JBFUES010001436.1:0-1365 GCF_056403875.1 Bradyrhizobium sp. P2_E8 | reverse complement strand
ACATCACCCGTCCCAGTGCGAACGAGGTCGGCGCCTATCGCAGATATGTCGATGCGGCGGTCGTAAAATTCTTCCGCGAGGCCGGCGAGGACAAGCTCCGTGCCATCGCGCCACTCGTCGAGGTCGGGCTCAATCACGAGCAGCAGCATCAGGAATTGATGTTCACCGACATCCTGCACGCCTTTGCGCAGAATCCGGTCTATCCGGCCTACGATGCGGACTGGCGCTTTCCATCCGCGACGCGCACCGGCGATGACTGGCTGATCCTCAACGAAGGCATCCACACCGTCGGCCACGTCGACGACAGCTTCCATTTCGACAACGAGAAGCCGGCCCACCGCGCCCTCGTCGGCCCGGTCAAGGTTGCGCGCAATCTCGTCACCAATGGCGAATGGCTCGCCTTCATGCGCGACGGTGGCTACGCGAACGCAACGCTGTGGCTGATGGACGGCTTTGCCACCGTCAGCAAGGAAGACTGGCAGGCTCCGGGACATTGGCGCGAGGTCGATGGCGCCTGGCAGGTGATGACGCTCGCCGGCCTCAAGCCGGTCGATCCCGACGCGCCCGTCTGCCACGTCAGCTATTACGAGGCCGATGCGTTCGCGCGCTGGGCCGGAAAACATCTGCCGACCGAGATGGAATGGGAGGTCGCGGCACGCGCTGGCGCGCTCAACGATGCCTTCGGGATCGTCTGGCAGTGGACGCGATCTTCCTACTCGCCCTACCCGGGTTACCGCGCCATCGAAGGTGCCCTCGGCGAATACAACGGCAAGTTCATGGTCAACCAGCTGGTGCTGCGAGGCTCATCGCTTGCAACCCCGGAGGGGCACAGCCGTATCACCTATCGTAACTTCTTCTATCCGCACCACCGCTGGCAATTCACGGGACTGCGGCTCGCCGATTACAACTAGTTCTCATCCGACGATAAATGCGCGCCGGACAGCGCGTTCAGGAGAGTATCATGAATGTGCACGCCAGCGCTTTGGCCGAAGCCCATCTCCCCGACGAGCAGACCACCGCTTTCGCCCGCGAGGCGATCGAGGATTTGTCGCAGCAGCCGAAAAAGCTGTCGCCGAAATATTTCTACGACGCGACCGGATCGGAGCTGTTCGAGGCGATCACGCGCCTGCCCGAATATTATCCGACGCGTACCGAGCTTGCGATCCTGAAGGAGCGCGGCAGCGAGATCGCGAAGATCATTCCCGAGCATGCGGCGCTGGTCGAGTTCGGCGCGGGCGCGACCACGAAGGTCCGCCTGCTGCTGAACCACTGCAAGTTCGCGGCCTATGTGCCCGTCGACATATCCGGCGACTTCCTGACGGCGCAGGCGAACGGTCTGAAGCGGGACTTCCCGACGCTCGGCAT
>NZ_JBFUES010001435.1:0-1375 GCF_056403875.1 Bradyrhizobium sp. P2_E8 | reverse complement strand
CCCGTGCCCGATGAAGCCGGCCTCAAGGGCGCGGCCGACACGCTCGCGCTTGCGGGCGAGGCCGGGCCCGACGATCTGCTTCTGGTGCTGCTCACCGGCGGCGGCTCGGCGAACTGGATCGCGCCGGTGGACGGCATCAGCTTTGCGCAGAAGCAGGCCGTCAACAGGGCGCTCTTGCGCTCGGGCGCGCCGATCGGCGAGATGAACGTCGTGCGCAAGCATCTGTCGCGGATCAAGGGCGGACGGCTGGCGCGCGCCGGTAGGAACGCCGCCGAGATCGTGACGCTCGCGATCTCCGACGTGCCGCATGACGATCCCTCCGCGATCGCCTCCGGCCCCACCGTGCCCGATCCGACCACGCTGGCCGATGCGCGCGCGATCGTGGCCAGGTACAAGCTCGATATCGACGATGCCGTGCGCCGCGCGCTCGACGATCCCAACAACGAGAGCTGCAAGCCTGATGATGCCGCCTTCGCGCGCGCGTCGTTCGAATTGATCGCGCGGCCCAAGCAGTCGCTCGACGCCGCGGTGAAGCTCGCGAAAGAGGCCGGCTACGAGACGATCGATCTCGGCGCCGATCTCGAAGGCGAGGCGCGCGAGGTCGCGGCCAGTCATGCCGAACTGGCGTTGCGGGCGCGCGCGCAGGGCAAGCGCATCGCGATCCTCTCCGGCGGCGAGCTTACGGTCACCGTGCGCGGCCAGGGGCGCGGCGGTCCGAACCAGGAATACGCGCTGGCTCTCGCCGCCCTGCTGAAGGACACGGCCGGCATCTCCGCGCTCGCGGGCGACACCGACGGCGCCGATGGTGGCGCCGGCCACCCAACCGACCCCGCAGGCGCGCTGATCGACGCGGCGACGTTTGCGAAGATGAAGGCGCTGGCGCTCCAGCCGCAGGCCTATCTCGACAACAACGACGCGACCGCGTTCTTCGAGGCGACCGGCGATCTGCTGATGCCCGGCCCGACGCTGACGAACGTCAACGACATCCGGGTGATCCTGGTGGATTGAGGCGCCTGCCCAGACGACGGTGTCATTCCCCGCGAAAGCGGGGAATCCAGTACGCCGCGGCTTCTCTGTATCCCACTACGGCCTCTGGAGTACTGGATCGCCCGCCTTCGCGGGCGATGACGGCGGAGAATGTGGATCGACCGCGGTTAGCCGCACGCCTCAAAACTCGTTGGCGATCTTCGACAGCATCGCGATCAGGGCTTCGCGATTGGCCTGGCCGAGCAGGTCGTTCAGCCGCGCCTCGTGCTTGGTGGCGACGAGCTTTTTCGCCCGCGTCAGCACGGCCTTGCCCTTGTCGGTCAGAACTAGGATATGCGAGCGGCGGTCGTTGGTGGAGCGGATCCGCGCGCAAAGGTCGCGGCCTGTC
>NZ_JBFUES010001434.1:0-1377 GCF_056403875.1 Bradyrhizobium sp. P2_E8 | reverse complement strand
TCGCTACACCGCCCGCGCGTCATAGGCGTACATGAAGTCCATGCCCTTTGCGCCCAACGGCAAGAACCATTTCATCATCTGGTTTCTGACCCACGCGCCTGTGGCGCTGAACTCGCGCTTGCTGTTGCCGTTGCGGCGGGCCATTGCGACGATCTTCTCGGTGCGCGGGCGCCGCTCGGCCTCGAAAGCCTGGAAGGTGGCGCCGAGCTCCTGTCCGTCCTGCATCAGGCGCGCGAGCCGCATCGCATCTTCCAGAGCGAGCGAGGCGCCCTGGCCGGCATGGGGGCTGGTCGCATGCGCGGCATCGCCGATCAGCAGCGAGCGCTTGCGCGACCAGGTCGGCAAGGTCGCGACATCGAGCGTGTCGGTGACCACGATGTTCTCGGCCGCCTCGATGATGTCGGGGATCGGATCGTGCCAGCCGCGATGGAAGCCGCGCAGGTGCTGCTTCAGCGTCGACGCATCGAGCGCGCGGAACATTGCCGCGTCCATGCCGTGCGCGGGCTGCGTGCTCCACCACATCACGCCGTCGTTCGGATCCGGGCTGCAATAGCCGTAGCCGAAGAAACCGCTCTGGCCGAACGTGGTCTCGACGTGCCGGCCGATCGGCCTGCCGTCGAGCACGGCGTGCGGCACGAAGCCGCCGAAGCCGATCAGGCCGGTGTCGAACGGCCGGGGGCCGTCCGGCATCACCTGGCGTCGCGTGATGGAATGCACGCCGTCGGCGCCGATCAGGAAGTCGCCTTCGGCGGTGGTGCCGTCGGCAAAATAGGCGATGATCGGCTGGTCGCCGCGATCCTCGATCTTGATCAGGCGCTTCTCGAAATAGAGCGAGACGCAGGCGCACCAGGCCTTGTCGATCAGCATCTCGTTCAGCGTGGCGCGACACACGTTCACCGCGGGCTGGCCGAAGCGACGCTCCATGTCGCGATTGATCGAGCCGAGCTTTCGGCCTTCCTGGGAATAGAAGTCGAAGGATTCCGCGACCGAGCCGCGGCTGATCAGCTCGTTTGCGAGCCCGATCTCGTCCATCACATGCATGCCGTTCGGCGCGATCTGAAGGCCGCCGCCGATGCCCTTCGAATAGGGCCAGGCCTCGTAGATCGCGGACTCGATGCCGGCGCGGCGGAGCAGGATCGCGGCGACAGGCCCGGCGATGCCGGCGCCGATGATCAGGGCCTTGCGGGGACGGTTGGACATGGCTTGCTCCCGACGTTTCCGTGGTGCTAGGAGGAATTACGGTCGCTAAATCTCTTAGTGACTAAGATATATATCGACTAAGATATGAGGCCGGCCTTGTCAAGGACGAAGGCGCGCACGACGCTGTTGCAGGAACTCGAGGAGGCGATGCGGCGATCGTCGGCGCAGGGCGTGCTC
>NZ_JBFUES010001433.1:0-1377 GCF_056403875.1 Bradyrhizobium sp. P2_E8 | reverse complement strand
CCCTAACCCTCCCCCGCAAGGGGGAGGGAACGCAGTGTGCGCGTAGAGGCTTCTCAGCTCTCAATCGCATTCAGCCGCTGCAACCGATCCTGCATGATCTTCTTCAGATCGTAGCCCGGACGGCGGAAGCTGGCATCACGGGCGGCGAGGAAATCGCGCTGGGTACGGCGCAGATCGCCGGCCGAACGCTTGCTCGCGGATTTCAGCACGCGCTCATAGGTCTCGGCGATCTGGCGGTCGAGCACGCCGAGCTGCGGATCGGCGCAGATCACCTTCTCGACCTCGCGCTTTGCGGTCGCGCAATCGAACGAGGGACCGTTGCCGGAATTCGCCGCGAGCGGACGCCGCGGCTCATCGCCGAACTTCGCGATCTCCGCGATCATGCTGCGGCGGCCGCTGGCCGCGTTGTCGTTGCCGGGGTCGAGCTTCAGCGCGGTCTCGTAATCGGCCAGCGCCTTCCTGCGCTCGCCCATCTTCTTGTAGAGCACGGCGCGGTTGTTGTAGGTCTGCGCGAAATTCGGCTCGAGCTTCAGCGCAGCCTCGTAGTCGCTCAACGCCGCTCCGAGCTCGCCCTTGAACTGATAGGAATCGCCTCGGTTGGTGAAGAAGTTCGGCTTCGGCGCCAGCCGCAGCGCCTGGTCGTAGTCGGCGATTGCCTTGTCGTATTCGCCCATCGCGGCCAGCGACAGGCCGCGATTGTCGTAATATTCCGGCACCTTCGGGTCGAGCCTGATCGCCTCGCCGTTGTCGGCGACCGACTTGTCGAGCTGGCCGAGCTTCTTGTAGGCCGCGCCGCGATTGGTGTAGGTGCGCGGCCGGTTCGGATCGAGCCGCAGCGCCTCGCTGAGATCGCGGATCGCCTTCTCGTTGTCGCCGCCGAGATAATAGGTCACGCCGCGGTCGGACCAGGCCTGCGCGTCATCCGGCTTCAGCTTGATCGCCTGGTCGTAATCGGCGAGCGCGCGGTCGAGCCGGCGCTGATTGGTGTAGACGACGCCGCGCCGCTCGTAAGACTCCGCATCCTGCGGATCGAGCTCGATCGCCTTGGTCAGATCGGCCGCGGCGCGATTGAGGTCGCCGCCGGCCTCGCGCAAGAGGTCGCCGCGCAGGCGCCATGCCTTTGCATTCTTGCCGTCCAGCGCGATGGCGCGGTCGATATCCCGCAGCGCCTGCGTGAGGCCGCCCGAGGTTCGCGCGTTGGCGTCGGCGCGCACCAGCAGCGCGGCGGCGCGGTCGGACGATGAATTCGAGGTCTGGTCGATGATGGCGCTGCACGCCGTGATCAGTTCGGCGGGAGCGGTCTTGCTGCCCAGCACGCAATCGGTGCCGGCCGAGGCCGAAGCGATGAGGGCAAGGCTAATGGCCGCGCCGAGGAGG
>NZ_JBFUES010001432.1:0-1380 GCF_056403875.1 Bradyrhizobium sp. P2_E8 | reverse complement strand
GCTATTCGGTCGGCAACCCGACGCTGAACCGCTTCTTCTCGCTGCACTACCTGCTGCCGTTCCTGATCGCGGGCGTCGTCGTGCTCCACGTCTGGGCGCTGCATGTCGCCGGCCAGAACAATCCCGACGGCGTCGAGCCGAAGACGGAAAAGGACACGGTGCCGTTCACGCCGCATGCCACCATCAAGGACATGTTCGGCGTCTCCTGCTTCCTGCTGCTCTACGCCTGGTTCATCTTCTACATGCCGAACTATCTCGGCGACGCGGACAACTACATCCCGGCGAACCCCGGCGTGACGCCACCGCACATCGTGCCGGAATGGTATTACCTGCCGTTCTACGCGATCCTGCGCTCGATCCCGAACAAGCTCGCGGGCGTCATCGGGATGTTCTCGGCGATCATCATCCTGTGCTTCCTGCCCTGGCTCGATGCGGCCAAGACCAGGTCGTCGAAGTACCGCCCGCTGGCCAAGCAGTTCTTCTGGATCTTCGTCGCGGTCTGCATCCTGCTCGGCTATCTCGGTGCGCAGCCGCCGGAAGGCATCTACGTGATCGCCGGCCGGGTCCTGACGGTCTGCTATTTCGCCTACTTCCTGATCGTGCTGCCGCTGCTCTCGCGCATCGAGACGCCGCGGCCGGTGCCGAACTCGATCTCGGAGTCGATCCTCGCCAAGGGTAGCAAGGCGGTGGCCTCCGTCGCCATCGTGCTCGTTGCCGCCGGCGCGCTGTTCCTCGGCAGCTTGCAGGACGCGCGCGCCAACGAAGGCAGCGACAAGCCGCCGGGCAACAAATGGTCGTTCGCCGGTCCCTTCGGCAAGTTCGACCGCGGCGCGCTTCAGCGCGGCCTGAAGGTGTACAAGGAGGTCTGCGCCAGCTGCCACGGCCTGTCCTACATCGCCTTCCGCAACCTCGCGGAAGCCGGTGGCCCCAGCTATTCGGTGGCGCAGGTGGCGGCGTTCGCGTCGGATTACAAGATCAAGGACGGTCCGAACGATGCCGGCGACATGTTCGAGCGCCCGGGCCGGCCGGCCGACTACTTCCCCTCGCCATTTCCGAACGAGCAGGCAGCCCGTGCGGCGAACGGTGGCGCGGCGCCGCCCGACCTGTCGCTGATCACCAAGGCGCGCTCCTACGGCCGCGGCTTCCCCTGGTTCATCTTCGACTTCTTCACCCAGTACCAGGAGCAGGGCCCGGACTACGTTTCGGCGGTGCTCCAGGGTTTTGAGGAGAAGGTGCCGGAGGGTGTGACCATTCCGGAGGGCTCCTACTACAACAAGTTCTTCCCGGGCCACGCCATCAAGATGCCGAAGCCGCTCAGCGACGGCCAGGTGACCTATGACGACGGCTCGCCGGCCACGGTCGCGCAATACGCCAAGGACG
>NZ_JBFUES010001431.1:0-2376 GCF_056403875.1 Bradyrhizobium sp. P2_E8 | reverse complement strand
CCGGTGCGCTGGTCGGCGTCCCCTCCCTCTGGATGTCCCGCATGAAGACCTATGACGGTCCCGCCTCCGACCATTTCAACGGCCTGCACTTCTTCGATCCCGACGGCGCGCCGCCGAAATCGCTTCGCGAGGTGCTGCGCTGGCAGTTCAGCGGCAAGCGGCAGCGGGCGACCTGGCCGGAGTGGGCGCCGAGCCCCCATGCCGACACCCCGCCGGAGCGCGTAGACGGCGGCAAGGTGCGGCTCTCCTTCGTCGGGCACGCTAGCTGGCTGATCCAGGCCGGCGGCCTCAACATCCTGGTCGATCCCGTCTGGTCGTCGCGAGTCTCGCCGGTCGCCTGGGCCGGGCCGAAGCGGCACAACGATCCCGGCATCGCCTTCGAGAAGCTGCCGAAGGTCGACGTCGTGCTGGTCTCGCACGGCCATTACGATCACTTGGACATCGCGACGCTGTCGCGGCTCGCCAAGAATTTTGCTCCGCGGGTGGTCACGCCGCTCGGCAACGACGTGACGATGCGCAGCACCGACTCGTCGATCAAGGCCGAGGCGTTCGACTGGCACGACCGCGTCGAGCTCGGCGGCGGCATCGCCGTGCATCTGGTTCCGACCCGGCACTGGACGGCGCGCGGCGTGTTCGATCGCAACAAGGCGCTGTGGGCGAGTTTCGTCTTGGAGACGCCGGCCGGGAAAATCTACGTCGTCTGCGATTCCGGCTATGGCGATGGCCGGCATTTCCGCCGCGTCGCCGAGAAGCACGGGCCGTTACGCCTGGCGATCCTCCCGATCGGCGCCTACGAGCCGCGCTGGTTCATGCGCGACCAGCACATGAATCCGGAAGACGCAGTGAAGGCGCTGCTCGATTGCGGCGCGCAGGACGCGCTCGGGCATCACCACGGCACGTTCCAGCTCACGGATGAAGCGATCGACGCACCGGCCAAGGCGCTGGTCGAAGCGCTGGATACTGCGAAGATCCCGCAGGAGCGGTTCGTCGCGATGAGACCCATACCGCGTGATTTTTCATGCGTGGACGGTCGCAGTACCGAACTGCGAGTCTTCGCCAAACCACTCCCTGTGGTTATGGGTCCCGGCCTTCGCCGGGACGACACCGTTGTTGTTGCGAACAGCGTGCCTCTTACTGCCCCTGCTTGATCGCCCAGCTCACATTCACCGTCACCGACAGCGTCTCCTCGCCGGGTGCGACGGCGGCGGGTGCGGCCATCGGGGCCGTTGCCATTCGCGCCTTGAACAACGGCACCGGCGCGCCGCCTTCGGAGACGCTGAGCGGCGCGCCCAGCGTGACGCCGGTGGCCTTGGCGTAGATCTCGGCCTTGCGGCGGGCATCCGCCACCGCCTGCTCGCGGGCCTCGTCGAGCAGTTTTGACGCCTGCGTCACCTCGAACGAGATGTTGCCGATGTCGTTGGCGCCGGCGCCGACCAGCGTGTCGATGATGCCGGCGACCTTGGTCACGTCGCGAATCTTGACGGTCACGCGATTGGAGGCGCGGAAGCCGACCACGGGCGAGGCGCCGGTGGATTTGTTCTGGCCGTATTGCGGCTGAAGCGACAGCCGCGAGGTCTGGTAATCCTTCTCGGCGATCCCGGCGCCCTTCAGTGCCAGCAGCACCTTGCCCATCGCGGCGTTGTTGGCGTCGGAGGCTTCCTTCGCCGTCTTGGCATCATTGGCGACACCCGCGTCGATCTGCGCAAGATCGGGCGCCACGGAAACGGTGGCTTCGCCGCTCACCGAGATCGCGGAGGGAAAATCGTCGGCGAACACGGGCGTTGCCAGCAGCGTGGCAGAGAATACGGCGGCGAGTAGGGCAGGCTTTTTCATCGGTCTCACTTCAGGGGCACGAAAACATTGATCACGAGCTTGTCCTCCGCCGTCTTCAGGGGATCGGTGAGGTACTCCTCGATAAAGGTGTCCTTGGCTTCCAGTCTCTTGTCGTCGAGGTGATTGGTGATCGCCTCATAGGTATTGTCCATGTTGTCGTAGGAGCCGCGATGGACGAATTTCAGCGCCTTGCCCTCCGGCGATTTGCCGACGCTCATGTCCTTGGGCAGGTTCTTGGGATCCTGCTCGACCGGAATTTCGGCGAGGAAGGTGAAGCCGGTGTCGTCGGTCGAGGTATAGACGATCATCGAATTGCCGGCGTGCTTGATGCCCTGCTTGTCCAGGAGCGTGTTCAGCGCCTTGAAGGCGTCGACCAGCGTGTCGAAGGCCGAGTCCCAATTGGCAGTGCCCTTGACCATCACGACCTTCCTGGACTCGAGCGTGGTCTCGAGGCCAAAGGGATCGGCGGTCTGGACCGGGGCGGGGGTGGCGGCTGCGGCGGGCGGCGGTGCGGCCGGGCCGGGTGAGGGCGAGGCGCTGGCC
>NZ_JBFUES010001430.1:0-1383 GCF_056403875.1 Bradyrhizobium sp. P2_E8 | reverse complement strand
CCAATGACCGCTCCTTTCGATCTGGACCGGTTCGTTCAGGCCCAAAACCCGGTCTATCCCACCGTCACCGGCGAGCTGTCCCGGGGCCGCAAGCAGAGCCACTGGATGTGGTTCGTTTTCCCGCAGGTTGCCGGCCTCGGTTTCAGCGCCATGGCGCAGCGCTACGCCATCGGCTCGCGCGCGGAGGCCGAAGCCTACCTCGCCCACCCCGTCCTTGGCCCGCGCCTGATCGAGTGCACCAGGCTCGTGCTCGCCGTTCAGGGACGGACCATCAACGCGATCCTCGGCGCGCCTGATGACGCCAAATTCCGCTCCTCGATGACGCTGTTCGGCGCGGTGTCGGACGATCCCATTTTCGGCGAGGCGCTCGCCCAGTACTTCGCAGGCGAGCGCGACGGTGCGACGCTGGAGATCCTCGCTGCGCTGGATCGAAAGGCCTAGGGACCCAGCCTGCTCGCCGGCAGCGATCAGCGTAAACCCGGGATTAACACCGGCTGCCTATCTTCCGTGCAAAATTATTCTCCCGCGCCAATTGCCGGACAGATCATGAAAATCGGAACGCTCCTGACCACCGCCATCGTCTCGCTCTCGACCGTGGGCGGCGGCCTCGCCGTCTACGTCGCCGTGACGAAATACCAGACGATGGAGCGGATCACCGAGGCACAGGGGCGGCTCGCGATTGTCCGCGCTGCCAGCGACATCCCGCGCTATCTCAACCCCGAGCGCGGCTTTTCGACCAACATCCTCTATGGGCCGGCGAGCATCGACCCTGCGCTGCTCGCCGAGCAGGACAAGCTGCGCAAGCAGACCGACGGCGCGCGCGACAGGATGAATGCGCTGCGCAAGGAGTTGCCCGGCCCGTTCGACGACGGCGCCACCACCGGCAACAACATCGACGGCATCAATTCGAAATTCACCGCGCTGCGCGAAGCCATCGACAAGGCGCTCGCCGGACCGGCGGAGGCGCGCAAGGACGCCGCCAAGAAGATCGTCGCCGACAACGCCGTGCTCAACGGCGCCGTGACCGCGCTGCTCAACGAGCAGGTCCGCCGCATGGCGATCCTCAACGGCGACGCCTACCGGCAGGCCAGCTACGCCAATATCGCGATGACGCTGCGCGACGTTGGCGGCTTCAACTCCAGCCTGCACAAGAACCTCGTCGGAGGCAAGAAACCGGCGACGGACGCGGAGAAGGCCGAGATCAGCCGCTCGCAGGGCCGCAACGACCAGATCGTGATGGCGCTGCTGGAATTGCGCGGCAATCCGGCAACTCCGGCGAACGTCGCCGCTGCGCTGGAGAAGTTCAACTCGGTCTATATCGAGGAGTTCGGCCGCGAGCTCAAGCTGGTCAAGGACGGTGCGGTCAGCGGCAAGTACGAACAC
>NZ_JBFUES010001429.1:0-1386 GCF_056403875.1 Bradyrhizobium sp. P2_E8 | reverse complement strand
GTTGTAGGAAGCCCCTAGTTTGGCACCACGTGGTGCTGCGGAATGACCACCGGATTGCGGAAGAAAATAGTTCTGCCTGTAAGTCGCCAGTCGGCGATTTTCTTCTATGTTGAGCCGGCGTCGCGTAAGAGACGCCCCTGCTCAGTCACCCATTTGGCGCGCGCAAGATGACTCTGATATGCGCTCCGCGCACGGTCCGGCTCTCGCTCTGGGTCCATATGCAGGACCACTCGAGCGACTTCACGCCAGTCCGCCCCCTCACCCTCTGCCTGCAGAAGGCGAATGTACGTGACGACATGCTGTTCGTCATAGGCCGTCAGCGCCGGCTCGTTCGGCGCGACATCCGCGACGTCAGGATCTAGCTGCGGCTTCGTCATGACCTTCCTGACAAACAGCGAATGATTCTAACCTCTCTGAACGGCAAAGCTTGTCTAAGCGTCTCATTTTAGCCCCATTCCAGGCCGGCCGACCAGCAAGCATCGGGAAATACATAYTATAGGAGATAAACCTCATAGTATGTAAARMCGCAACTTGCGCCGATGGACATGCGCAAGTTGGTCGGTCGGAATTTCGCAAGACTRCGGAAGCAGAAGCGCTTCACGCAGGAGAAATTCGCCGAAGCGTCCGGCTTYACSCARCARTATRTCAGTGACCTGGARCGCGGCCGSCGCAATCCAACTGTCGTAACSTTGTTTGAACTCGCCAGCACGTTGGGCGTCAGCCACGTCGATCTCGTTCTCCCMGATGACGAGGCRCGARCCGARCGATCRAAGCCCGCTAAGCGGAAGTGATCGGMTCGCTAGRAMTCCATTTYCAACAATCGTAGMGCCTGATCTTCGCGAGCCGGGCCGGAGGCCCGGCGAGCGCCGGACGCGAATACGCAGCATCGCCGCCGATCCGGCAAGCGGGATCGGCGGCGCTACGCGGGAAAGCGGCCGCGCAATCGATTCCGATTGCGCGGCTCGCCTCTCAGATTGCACGCTCCATCAAGCGCTTTGCCTTCCCTTCCAGTTCAAGTCTCGCATCCTGATGCGACTTAGTGCGGGCCAACGCCGTAATCCCCTGCACGAAATCAAAGATACTTTCCGGCTTACGGTTTTCTTCGCCCAAAACGGTTTCGATAATTTTCGTCGTCTCCGATCTGGAGAATCCGCCCTTGCGGAGAAAGCTTTCGCGATCCTCGTCGGTGCGGGCAACGATCCGCTCCCGTGCTGCCTTGATCCCGGCGACGAATGGCGCAGGTGAGGAATTGGCAAAGCTCGCCAGCGCTGGCGCCGCCTCATGCGCGAAACGTTGCGCGGCGAATTTCGAATGCCTGATCGTAATCTCCTCGAAATTCTCCACGCCCCACAGATTGCGGTTCATGCAGACGGCGCGGAGGTAGAA
>NZ_JBFUES010001428.1:0-1390 GCF_056403875.1 Bradyrhizobium sp. P2_E8 | reverse complement strand
GGTCTGTCTTGCCGTGCTCGTGCTGGTGCTCGGTGCTTCCTTCGTGATCGGCCGCAGTGTCACGAAGCCGCTGGCAAGCATTACCGCGCTGACCGAGCGCCTCGCTGCCGGCGACAGTGCGTTCGACGTGCCCTATACCGATCGCCGCGACGAAGTCGGCGGGCTCGCCAAGGCGCTGGCCGTGTTCAAGGACAATGCGTCGGCCGTGGGCCGGATGCATACCGAACAGCAGGAGGCGAAGCAGCGGGCCGACGGCGAGAAGCGCAAGACGATGGCCGATCTCGCCGGGAAATTCGAGGCGAGCGTCCAGGCCGTGGTCCGCGACGTGTTCGACGAGGCGCGCGCGATGCAGCAGGCCGCGCAGGGCATGTCGGAGACCGCGAACAAGGCGACCGATCGCGCGAGCTTCGTCGCCACCGCCTGCCAGCAAGCCTCGAGCAATGTGCAGACGGTGGCCTCCGCCGCCGGCCAGCTGTCGTCCTCGATCAGCGAGATCAGCCAGCGTGTCGCGCAGGCCGCGACGGTCGCCGACAAGGCGGCCGCCGACGGTCAGCGCACCAACGACACCGTGCAGGGGCTTGCCGCCGCCGCGCACAAGATCGGCGAGGTCATCGACCTCATCAACCAGATCGCCTCGCAGACCAACCTGCTCGCGCTCAACGCCACCATCGAGGCGGCGCGCGCGGGCGAGGCCGGCAGGGGCTTTGCGGTGGTCGCGAGCGAGGTGAAGTCGCTGGCGAGCCAGACCGCGAAGGCGACCGACGAGATCGGTGCGCAGATCACCGCGATCCAGGCCGAGACCAACCAGGTCGTCGGAAATATCGAGAGCATCCGCGCCACCATCATGGAGGTCAACGAGATCTCCTCGTCGATCGCAGCCGCCGTCGAGGAGCAGGGCGCGGCGACGCAGGCGATCGCGCACAGCGTGCAGGAGGCGGCCTCCGGGACCGACCAGGTCTCGCAAAACATCTCCGGCGTGACCGATGCGACCGCCGAGACCGGCCAGGCCGCCGGCCTCGTGCTGCAATCGAGCGGCCGTCTGACGCAGAAACTGCAATCGCTGGAGGACGAGGTCAGCGCCTTCGTTGCCGGCGTGCGGGCGGCCTAGTATATCGGCAGGATGGACCAAAACTCCGATCGGCTCGCGCGCATCCTCCTGATCAATCCGAACAGTCTTGAGGCGACTACGGCGATGATGGTCGCCATCGCGAAGTCGGCCGCCGCGACCGGTTTCGACATCGTCGGCGCCACGGCAACGCGCGCGCCGTCGATGATCGTGTCGGCGGAGGCGCTGGAGGCGGCCGCCCCCGAGGTCGAGGAGATCGCGCGGGCGCATCAAGCTTCCTCGGACGGCATCATCGTCGCGGCGTTCGGCGATCCGGGCCTTGCC
>NZ_JBFUES010001427.1:0-1392 GCF_056403875.1 Bradyrhizobium sp. P2_E8 | reverse complement strand
ACCCGCGGAAAGATTCTGGATTGCTTCGCTGCGCTCGCAATGACGATGTGGGAGCAGCACGCAAATGCCTCCCCAATGTCGTCCCGGCGAAGGCCGGGACCCATAACCACAGGGAGAGGTTTGACGAAGACTAGTCGTCCGGAACGCCGACTATCCGCATCGATAAATCACGCGGTATGGGTCCCGGCCTTCGCCGGGACGACACCGGGCGTGTGGTTGGCGACGCCGCCTACACTTCCCGTCGGCTCAAGAACGCCAGCCGCTCGAACAAATGCACGTCCTGCTCGTTCTTGAGCAGCGCGCCGTGCAGCGGCGGGATCAGCTTGCGTGGGTCGCGTTCGCGGAGCTGCTCGACGCTCATGTCCTCGTTGAGCAGCAGCTTCAGCCAGTCGAGCAGCTCGGAGGTCGAGGGCTTCTTCTTCAGGCCCGGCACCTCGCGCACCTCGAAGAAGATGCGCAGCGCTTCTTCCACCAGGCGCTTCTTGATGCCGGGGAAGTGGACGTCGACGATCCGGCCCATCGTGTCGGCGTCGGGGAATTTGATGTAGAGGAAGAAGCAGCGGCGGAGAAAAGCGTCCGGCAGCTCCTTCTCGTTGTTGGAGGTGATCATCATGATCGGGCGCTGCTTGGCCTTGATCGTCTCGCCGGTCTCGTAGACATGAAATTCCATGCGGTCGAGCTCGAGCAAGAGGTCGTTCGGGAATTCGATGTCGGCCTTGTCGATCTCGTCGATCAGCAGCACCGGGCGCTGCTCGGCGGTGAAGGCCTCCCACAGCTTGCCGCGCTTGATGTAGTTCCTGATGTCGGAAACCCGCGCATCGCCGAGCTGGCTGTCGCGCAGGCGCGACACCGCGTCGTATTCGTAGAGGCCCTGCTGCGCCTTGGTGGTGGACTTGATGTGCCAGGTCAGAAGCGGTGCGTTCAGCGCCTTCGCCACTTCCTCGGCCAGCACCGTCTTGCCGGTGCCGGGCTCGCCCTTGATGAGGAGTGGGCGCTCCAGCACGATCGAGGCATTGACGGCGACCTTGAGATCGTCGGTCGCAACATAGTCCTTGGTGCCGGTAAATTTCATTGCGCGTCCTTAAATGATCGTCGGCGCGAGGCGCTAAGCCCCGTCGCGACAAGGGAACGGCCGCTCATGGCGGCCGTTCCTGGTTCGGTCAGGCTTTCAGACCCGTTTTATCAGCGAAAGGATGACGAGCACAATCACCGCGCCGATCGTGGCGTCCACGATCGCGCCGACGGTACCGGTCGCGAGCTGGATGTGCAGCTGAGGCAGCACCCAGCCGGCCACCAGTGCGCCGATGATGCCGACGACGATGTTGCCGATCAGCCCAAATCCCGCCCCGTGGACAATCTTGCCGGCGAGCCAGCCGGCGATCGCACCGATGA
>NZ_JBFUES010001426.1:0-1405 GCF_056403875.1 Bradyrhizobium sp. P2_E8 | reverse complement strand
GTCGGTGGACTGAGGGTCTCGGGCCGGTTCAGCGCCCGGCTGACGTCGTCCAGCTCCTCGAACTGATGGCGCAGGCGGTTGAGGGTGCCGAACCAGAACCAGCCGCCGAGCGCCTCGGTCAGAAGATCGGCAAGCCCGTAGCCCGACACCACGGCAGCAGCCGACACGCCAAACGCGTCAGCGACATTCCGTGCGAAGGCCGCCGCCCCCAGTGCCGAACTGCCGACGCCGGCCACCGCCAGGATACGCACATCGGCGCCGCCAGCATTGGCGAAGTCTTCCACGGTGTTGCAGAGCTTGAGCGATCCGGCGCCGGATGGCGGGACGATCAGGATTGCGCCCTCGCGTGCCAGCCAGGGCGCCGTTTCGCGGGCCTCCTCCTGGGTCACCTTGCCGATGTCGTAGAAGATACCGTCGAGAACCGCGTTCCTGCGGCGAAATGACTCCAGGGCGGCCTCGCGCAACGGCGTCCGGGACTCGAAGATCTCCTCGAAGCTATTGCGGCCGAGTTGAGCCGTCGCGAGCGAGCGTTGCGTCGAGAGCATCACGGTTCTCCGCGGCCATTCCGGCGACGGATACCGTAGCAAGAATCCTGCCACCTCAGGTGGTATCGCCGCGCCGCTTCGACAGGCTGACGGCGACCTCACCAGGTCTTGTCCGCTCCCGCCCCGCCTGACAGCCATCCCAAAACATGGGTTGTGCGTTGCAGCAGGGACAAGACATAAAGCCTCTCAATCAGAGGTGAGCTTTTTGTCCGACGTCAATGCCGACAGCTGGGTATCCTCGGGACACCGGCCCATGGGTTTTCCCGAATTCGTCATCGTGATCGCGTCCATCATGGCGCTGAATCCGCTTGCGATGGACATGATGCTGCCGGCGCTGCCGAATATCGGAACCGCTTTCAAGATTCCCGTCGCCAATCACCTCCAGCTCGTGCTGTCGACCTTCCTGATCGGCTTCGGCGTCGGCCAGTTCGTCATGGGTCCGTTGTCGGACCGCTTCGGCCGTCGCCCGGTGCTGCTCGGTGGCATGGCGGTCTATGCGGTGGCGAGCGTGCTGGCGGTTGCCGCGCCCTCGTTCGAGACGCTGCTGCTGGCGCGCGCGCTGCAAGGGCTCGGCACCTCGGCAACGCGCGTGATCGCGACCTCGATCGTGCGCGACTGCTATGTCGGCCGCCGGATGGCGAGCGTGATGTCGCTTGCCATGATGGTGTTCATCGCGGTGCCCGTGATCGCGCCGTCATTCGGACAGGCGGTGCTGCTCGTCACGCAATGGCGCGGCATCTTCGTCGTGCTGATGCTCTATGGACTGCTCGCGCTCGCGTGGTCTGTGCTGCGGCTGCCCGAAACCCTCCCTCAGTCAGAACGCAGGTCGCTGGCGCCCGCCGACGTGCTCTCGGCGTTCC
>NZ_JBFUES010001425.1:0-1405 GCF_056403875.1 Bradyrhizobium sp. P2_E8 | reverse complement strand
CAGATACGCGAACCCGGCAATCGCGACCGCAAGTCCGAGCACCACCCGCACCGCCTGATGCAGGCCACCGATATTCTTCCTGTAAAATCCCAACACATCCTCCGACATGAGCCGAGGCGGAATGCCTCGACGACAAGGAGGACGCGACGGGCGAAAAGGATTCGCGGAGGCTTGCAATTTTTTTGCGATCAGCCTCCGACCGCCTGGTAGGCCAGGCGCTTGAACTCGAAAAAGAACGGATTCCAGAAACCCATGTGGCGCTGGGCCATCAGGACACCCGCGGTATTGGCCTGCGGGCAGATCCACCAATGGGTGCCGGCAAGCCCGCCCCACTGGAATTCGCCGGTGGAATTCGGGGGATCGAACGGCGTCGGCGCGAAGGTGACGGCGCCGCCGAGGCCGAACCCCTTGCCGGGCATCGGCCCGAGATTGGCGAAACGGATGGTCTGCCCTGCGGGCAGCTGGTTCGTCATCATCTGCCGCAGCGTGTTCGGCTTCAGGAGAGTATCCGACCCGGGCACCAATGCGCGCACCAGCGCGAGCATGTCCGGCAGCGTCGAGACCAGACCGCCGCCGCCCGAGAGCCGCGGGAACGGACGGCGATAGGCTTGCGGATAAGGCAGATTGTCGGCCCGCGTCAGGCCGGGCTTCATCGGGTCGAGCACGTCAGCGCCGGTGTAGAGCGCGACCAGCCTGCCCTGCTGCGCTTCGGGCACGTAAAATCCGGTGTCGGTCATGCCGAGCGGATCGAAAATGCGCGCCTTGAGGAAGGCATCGAGGGATTTTCCGGAGACGACCTCGACGACGCGGCCGAGCACGTCGGTCGCCACGGAATATTCCCAGCCGTTGCCGGGATGATAGGACAGCGGCAGATCGGCGAGCTGGTCGATCATGTCGGTCAGCGGCGTCAGCGGATTGAGCACGCGCGCCTCGTTGTAACCCCTGAACAGCACCGTGCCGGGRTCGAAGATGCCATAGCTGAGGCCGGAGGTGTGGGTCAGGAGCTGGCGGATCGTGATCGACCCCTTCGCCGGCTCGACATCGGCAAGACTCGACGCGCCCTGCTTCAGCACCTTGCGATTGCCGAGCTGCGGCAGGAATTTTTCGACAACGTCGTCAAGCCCGATGCGACCCTCTTCCACCAGAAGCATGATCGAGCATGTGATGAAGATCTTGGTATTCGAAAACGCGCGGAAGATGTGGTCGGGCCGCAGCGCGGTGTTGGCCTCGCGATCAGCGAAGCCGACGCATTGCTGGTCGACGACCTCGCCGCCGCGCAGCACCGCCCAGGACACGCCGGGAATGATCTCCTGATCGACGTAGCGCTGCATCGCCGTCCGTACGGCGGAAAAATCGGTTGTCCTGGCGTCCATGTGTTTCCCCCAATTGTGGTTCGGACGGATAT
>NZ_JBFUES010001424.1:0-1408 GCF_056403875.1 Bradyrhizobium sp. P2_E8 | reverse complement strand
CCATCGCGCTGACCGCGATCGGGATCTGGCTCGCCGTGAGCATCGCCGACCTGCGCCGGACCCAGGATTGCGTGCTGATGGGCCGCCGCGACTGCGCCAAGATCACGACGCCGCTCATCTAGGCACGCCCGCCTACCCAGAGGTCGTCATGCCCGGGCTTGTCCCAGGGATCCACGCTCTTTGTGCCGCAAGGCAAGGCGTGGATGGCCGGGACAATGCCCGGCCATGACGCTGTGGAGGCAGAGCGCCCCAGGCTTCTCAGTCCGACGCGATCGTCCCTCGCGAAAAGAGGCTCCGGCAGGCATCCCCAGCTCCGTGCCTTGCTGTCCCCATGGCCTGTCCGGCTCCATTGAACTCAGGGCGGCGCTCCGATATACGGGCTCTCGACCCGGCCAGAGGGGGGTTGAGGGCGTCATCAGGGGCGCGATGCCCACCCGCCATGCCACTCTGGAACATCTGACAAATATCCGCAATATATCAAAGGCTTAGTGATGTCCTCTACATTCGATCAGGTCGCTACGATCATCGCTGAAACCTGCGACATCCCGCGCGACACGATCACGCCGGATAGCCACGCCATCGATGACCTCGGCATCGACAGCCTCGATTTCCTCGATATCGCCTTTGCGATCGACAAGCAGTTCGGAATCAAGCTGCCGCTGGAAAAGTGGACCCAGGAGGTCAACGACGGCAAAGCGACCACCGAACAATATTTCGTGCTGAAGAACCTGTGCGCGCGCATCGACGAGCTGGTTGCAGCCAAGGGCGCGAGCGCCTAATCGGGCGGCCATGCAACTCGAATATTTCCACATGATCGATCGCATCGTCGACCTCAGGGTCGACGAGAAGAGGATCGTCGTCGAGGCCCAGGTCCCGAAGGAAAGCACCATCTTCGAGGGGCACTTCCCGGGCTATCCCTTGATGCCCGGCGTGCTCCTGATCGAATCGATGGCGCAGGCCTCGGGCTGGCTTCAGCTCGGCGTGTTCAAGTTCGAGCGCATGCCGATCCTGGCCGCCGTCAAGGAGGCCAAGGTGCGCGGCTCGGTATTCCCCGGCGATCTCATGAGCATCGAGGCGAGCCTCACCCATGAGGGCTCGGGCTACGCCATGACCGAAGCCAAGATCAGGGTCGGCGGCAAGCTGCGCGCGAATTCGGCGCTCACCTTCACGCTGATCCCCTTCCCCAATGCGGACATGCGCGGATACATGGCGAAAGTCGCCGAGCGCGTCGGCTTTCCGCAACAGGCCGTATCGCCATGACCGACACCGCTTCGAAGCCCGGCCAGACGGAAGTCTGGATCACCGGCATTGGCCTTGCCACCTCACTCGGCGAGGGCCTCGACGCCAACTGGGCCGCGCTCCAGGAGAAGCGCATCAATGTCGATGAGAAGGGCTTTGCGCCCTACAT
>NZ_JBFUES010001423.1:0-1408 GCF_056403875.1 Bradyrhizobium sp. P2_E8 | reverse complement strand
TCATGTTCCAGCCCGTGCTCGGCGCGAAGGCCCGCGACGGCCGCGCGAAACCCGTCGACGATCCCCATGCCGTGCGTCGCCGGCAGCAGCTCGGCGAGCCGCGCGAAGGCACGCTCGCGTGCGGCGCCCAGGCTCGCCCGCACATTGGCCTCGCTCAGCGAGGTCTTGCTGGCGCCGTTCCAGAGCCGGGCGGTGACGCCCTCAAAGCTCGATTTGGCGGCCAGCCGGCCGACATGCTCGCCGGCGATGATCAGCTCGCCGCGCTCGCCGTCGACATGGCTCAGCACGGTCTCGGCCGCGGGGACGCCGTCCAGCCCGATCTGGCTCTTGGTGAGGTGGATGTTCATGGCCCAAATCTCCTGTTCTACGCACGATAAAAGTCGGGCCTCTCGACAGATTGATCAATCTTGATTACATAAATCAATATGAAAAATTCCGATGAGCTCTACCTCTCTGCCCGGGAGGCCGCCGCCGAGCTCGCGATCTCGCCGGCCACGCTCTACGCCTATGTCAGCCGAGGCCTGATCCGCTCCGAGCCGACGCCGGATTCGCGCAAGAACCGCTACCGCGCCGAGGATGTCCGCGCCCTGAAGGAGCGCCGGGTACCGTCGCCGGAGCCGCGGGGGCTGCGCAGCTTCGATGCCGACCTGCCGGTCATGGACACGGAGATCTCGACCATCACCGAGGAGGGTGCGATCTATCGCGGCGTCAATTGTGTCGATCTCGCCGAGAACGACACGCTGGAGCACACGGCGACGCTGCTCTGGGACGTCTCCGGCGTCGATCCGTTTGCGCCTGATAATCAGCCCGAGATATCCGAGGAGATGCGCACGATCGCAGGGGCCGCGCGGCGGGCGGCGCCGATCGACCGCGCCATCGCCGTGCTGGCGCTGGCCGCGAGCGCCGATCCGCGCGCCTTCACCCGTGCACCCGATGGCCGCGCGATGGTCGGCGCGCGCATCGTCCGCCTGCTGGTTGCAACCATGCTCAATGCGGAAGCCTCGGCCGAGCCGTTGCATCAGCAGGTCGCGCGCGTCTGGGCGGCGGACAACAAGCACGCGCCCGATCTGATCCGCCGCGCGCTGGTTCTGCTCGCCGATCATGAACTGAACGCCTCGACCTTCACCGCGCGCTGCGCGGCCTCGACCGGCCTCAATCTCTACGACGCCGTCATTGCCGGCCTCGCCGCGCTGAAGGGGCCGAAGCATGGCGGCGCCGGCGTGCTGGCTTCGCAGCTGGTGAAAACGCTGGTCGACCGCGACGTCGCTCCCGTGGTGCGCGAACGCGTCGCGCTCGGTGAGCGCTTCGCCGGCTTCGGCCACGGCGTCTACAAGCGCGGCGATCCCCGCGCGCAATCGCTGCTGAATGCGCTCTCGCGCGCCGGCGCGCCGCGCAAATTCACGCGCGA
>NZ_JBFUES010001422.1:0-1414 GCF_056403875.1 Bradyrhizobium sp. P2_E8 | reverse complement strand
CAGCACGAAGGAATGGATCCTGGTGCAGGACCAGACAGAGAACGAGATCGTTGGAGCCCATTTTGACGCGATGGTTCCCAAGAACGTTGCTGTCCAGATGAAGATCGAAGTTCAGACGGATGGAGGCACCCTTGTTGACGGTCCCCCTCCCGGCCGCAACGACCTGATGTGGCTCGTGAGACGCGGCGGTTTCGCCGCCGGAGCCGTCGATTCTGTCTACGTCCAGATAGACATGAAGACGACGGACACCGAAATGAAAGTGGTTGCCAACGTTGGGGCCGACTGGTGGCGTTCTCCGGACTCGCCGCACAACGGCGCCAATAATCGAGGGGCCGGCAACAGCAACTGGGTCGAACTCTCCCCAGATTGGTCCACACTCTACTTCTTTTCGGGCAGCACCGCGCAGTTTGTCGCAGACCCGCCTCCACCCCTGGCCGAGTCTCCGCTTCCTGCTACAGCCGCCGGCACGCAGCGCACTGCAGCTGGACCCTCGCCGTGTCTGCGGACCTTGACGCCGCGATAGGCACCCTAACGCAGTTGATACTCGCGATTTCCGTCGCCGAAATGTCGCGAGGAGCTACATCGATATCATCGGGTCTGTAGTCTCTCGATGTAGGCTTTTGAATATACCCTTGCTTTCGTTAGTGCATTTCCGCGTGCAGTCTTTGGAATGAGGCCCTTCATGTCATTAACCACATACGGTTCGAAGTCCTCATCCTCGATGTTGGTAAGACGCGGCGTCTCACTGCAAAGACCGCTTCAATTTGCCATTATGGCAGGCGACTTCCTGCTCATCCTGCTCAGCTATGTTGCCGCCAACCAAATTCACCGCAAATTCATGGCAACACTGGCCGAGCGAGAACTTTCGGTCGGCGTCGCGTTGCTTGTGGCGACCGCGTTCGTCGCGATCGCCTTTTTCAGAGGATGCTACGATAACCATAATCTGGCCAATACGAGCTGGCAGTTGCGTAAGGCTTCATCCGTGTGGCTTCTCTCACTCGCGATTCTCGCATTTTCTGCTTTCCTGCTTAGATCGACCGCCGAGCTCTCCCGCATCACCATCGTTCTGTTTGCAGCGGCCGGCCCAGTCGGACTGGGCGCGCATCGCGCGATCTGGCGCCTCGCCTTGAACTCTTCTTTYGCGCGAAGACATTCCGTCAAACGAGGGGTCGTGCTGATCAGCGGCGAGCCGCTCGACTTTACTTCAAGCCGCTTCAAGGACTTGCGCAAGAACGGCTTTCAGGTGGTACGTCACTTCGTTCTGGACGCTACGCTAAAGTCTGACGACGCAGCAATTGAGCGCGAGCTGACGACCATCATTCGAATTTCGCGCACAGCAGGCGCCGACGAATTTCTTCTTGCCTTCAATTGGAACGACCTGCCGCTGTTTCAACACCTAAGCCAATGTCTGCGC
>NZ_JBFUES010001421.1:0-1418 GCF_056403875.1 Bradyrhizobium sp. P2_E8 | reverse complement strand
TTTCCTGTGCAGGTGCGGGGTTCGCTGCGCGCCGCTTTGTGACAGGTGGCCGGTTCGGGTTCTGTCCGAGGCCGTCCCATGCGATCGGACGACGCTCCTGCGCCGGCGCCGCCGCGCAGCTCATGAGCGCTGCGCAAAAAGTGAGCAAGACGAAGCCGTGTCGCATCATGCCGAACCCTCAGTGCGGTACGCGACACGCAAAATCCGCGTGAGAGACTTTGCATCGCGTCGGTTAAATGGAACCTAAGGGAAAAGACGTGGCCGGCACGGCCGAATATGGAGTCTCGATTCGCATGACTTTGCGCGAGCAGTGGGGCCGCTTCGTGAAATGATCGGGACCGCATCGCACAACAACTGGCGCAATAATAGGCTGTGAACAGCCCGTCAGAATCGCTAATCATTCCTTCATAAATTGTACAAACTGGGATGGGCGCGACTTGGAAGGGGAGCGACCGATGGCGGCGGCGCTACAGATCAACTTTGCACTTTGGGGTATGCTCATCTGCGCGAGCATGGAATTGGCGCAGATGATCCAGGGGTTCTTCTAGAACCCGATGGCGCGCGAGACCGGCGCAATTTCGCCGGCGCGCTTGCGTGCCAGCTCACGAGCGCCCTTAGCTCACAAGCAATGCGATGAGCGTGAAGCTGACGCTTGCGATCACGATCATCGAAACGACGTAGCCGCGCGGCCGCGCCGTCCGCGAGGGCGGCGGTCTCTTCGGTCGCGACGGCGCGATCTCGTGCCAGGCGGGTTCCGTCGGCGCGAGCCCGGCTTCCGCGCCCGAGCCGACATACTTCACGTAGAGCTCGAGCAGCCGCAGCTCGGACGGCAGGTCCATCAGGCCCTCGCGGTCGCGCCGTGACAGGAGTTCGAATTCGACGGTTTCCTCGGAGCTCAGTTGGCCGAGGACGATCCGTCCCTGGTCCGTCAGGCGGTAGCGAAAGTCGATGGGCTGCATGGCAAGCGCCCCATTTGAAAATGAGTAATCTTGAAAAAGGCCGAACCATTCTCGTCTGTGACCATTGCTGAGATTGTGACGACGCCGCAGCCTCAGTCTGGCCGCGACCATCATAGACTGCAGGGAAAAGCTGCAAACCGCGTAAATTGTGCAGGCATTGCGAAGCGGATGAGCGGATTCAGCGTCCGGAGAGGCGAAATTCCGCAAAATTGCTCAATCGTCGGACAGCGGCGGGCTCAAGCTGCTCACACGGCCGATGGCCGCCCGATCCTCACCGGCAGCGCGGATAGATCGCGGCGAGGTCGCGCCCSTTCAACAACAGCAACCGTGAGGTGAGGCCGCCGCGGCGGCCGATCCAGTCGCGCACCGGCCCCGGATAGGCTTGGAGCACCGCGTCGGAGGCTTCCGGCTCGGCATAGAAGCGCCCGCGCCGGTCGACAGAACGCGCTGCATGTAATC
>NZ_JBFUES010001420.1:0-1419 GCF_056403875.1 Bradyrhizobium sp. P2_E8 | reverse complement strand
GATGGTGGTCGACCGGCAGCGTCTCGCCGCGCAAGGCGCGCTCGCGCTGACACGGCGCGGCGACGGCTTTGCGGTTCAGGCGGTGAAGGCGAGAGGCACCGACCGCCCGTGGTCGCCGGCGACCGCCGGCGAGGGCGATTTCGGCGCGAGCCTCGCGCCGCAGGCGCCGGCTCCCCGCACCCGGGACGCGACACCATCCGAGGCGGACATGCAGGCTGAGGATTGATCGGACGGGCTACAGGTACCAGGCCAGCACGGCGTCGAGCCCGGCGGCCCCGATCACCGGCAGGGCCACCATCTGGCTCAGTCCAGACGCGCGGGCCTCTGCGGCCGCGGCTGAGCCGTCATGCGCGAGATCGTCGTTGAGTGCGGGCATGCCGGTGGCCCAGGCTCCGCCGATGCTGCCGTTGCCCCTGGCGATGGATTTGTCCGCGTAGAGCGCGGCAAGGTCGGTCTGCGCGCTGCAATCGGCGGCGCGAAAGACCAGTGCCGAACGGGCCTCGTTCGGCACCCAGATCTCGAAGCGTCGCGCAATGGGCGTCGCCTGCGCGGAGAGAAATGTCAGCACCCAGGTCTGGTCGATGCCGGTCCGATAGGGCACGCCGACGCCGAGATTGATGCCGACTTCGGCTGCATCTTCCCAGCGCAGAAAACTCCTGGCGTTGTGCAGGTCCTTGATGATCAGGGGCAGGCCCGCTTTCCAGGTGCGTCCGGGCAGGCCAAAGCCGCGGGGAAACCTGGTGTGGCGGGAGTTGAATTCGAACATGTCGGCGGTGCCATAGTAGCCGTCGACGAGCCCCATCTCGTGGGAGATATCGGGATCATTGTGCCAGAGCTCGATCGCGCCGACATGCGCCTCGTCGTCGCCGCAGAACAGCACCATGACGGCCTGCAAGAATTCGCCTGAGAACACCGGCACCGCTACGCCGCAGGTGAGGCCGGCCGCGAGCGCCTGATCGGTCCGCTTGAAATAGGAGTTGGCGAATTTGGTGAGGATCACGGGATGGCCGCTGGCCCAGGCCTTGCCGGGAAGGCCCTCGTCGTATCCGAAGCGCAAGTTCTCGCTCACGGCCTTGAACGCGGACAGCCCTTCGCCATAGAGGCCGCCGCCGAATTCCAGCCGCATGCGCGTCCGGTCCGGCACCCAGAGTTCAACGACGCGAATGAAGGTTTTCATCGACCATGTCCGCCGCCTCAAGCCAATGACAGCATCGGCGATCTGGCCGCGGAGCGGACGTTCAAAATTCAGGCAGGGCCGCGCAAACTTCGTGCGACGGGGAGGCGCGGGGGGATCTGGGCGGATTGGATTCTCGGGACGCAAACCGCACCACGTCGCCGGCCACGGCCGGCGATGGCGATTTCTATCCTGGCCCCGACCCGGGAGCCGGGGGTGCTGCGTCAGCCGATCGGCTGGCGGGT
>NZ_JBFUES010001419.1:0-1428 GCF_056403875.1 Bradyrhizobium sp. P2_E8 | reverse complement strand
CGGCGGCACCGTGTCGATCATGGTCAGCGCGACACCGTCGCCGATCAGCCATTCCGGCGACAGCTCCGGCTGCGGGCCATCGGCCTGCATCGCGCGCTCGACGAGATCGAGGCACTGGTCGAGCCCGTAGGAGCCATAGAGCACGTCGTGAAATTCGGACGGCGGCGGCGACAGCATGGGGTCGCCAGGCTTGACGATGTTGCGCCGGCGCATGTCGTAGGGGCTGATGCCGAGCTGCCCGGCCAGTTCGTCGATCGCGGACTCGATCGCGATCAACGTCTGCGGCAGGCCATAGCCGCGAAACGCGCCCGATGGCACCGTGTTGGTGTAGACGGCGTAGCCGTCCACTCGCTTGTTTGGGCAATTGTAGACGGCGATGGACTCCGACAGGGAGTGGAACATCACGGGACCGGCGTGATTGCCGTAGGCGCCGGTGTTGGAGAGCACGTCGAGCTGGAGTGCGGTGAGCTTGCCGTCGGCACCGGCACCGGCCTTGATGTGGACCCGCATCGGATGCCGCGTGGAGGTCGCGATGAACTGCTCCTCGCGGGTGAGCTCGAGCTTCACGGGCCGTCCGGTCTTGAGCGCAGCGAGCGCCAGGATGTCCTCGACGAACATCTCCTGCTTGCCGCCGAAGCCGCCGCCGACGCGCTCGCAGAACACGCGGACCTTGTCCATGGGCAGCTGGAAGATGTCGGACAGCGCGCGCCGGGTTAGGAACGGCACCTGCGTCGAAGTGCGGACGTTGAGCACACCGGAAGCGTCGAGCCAGGCGAGGCCGCCATGGGTCTCCAGCGCCGCATGCTGCACGCGATGACTGTGGAAGGTGGCCTCGTAGGTGACGGCGGATGTGGCGAGTGCTGCTGCGACATCGCCGAACTCGCCATGGGTCTCGGCCGCGAGGTTGCGCTGGGCGTCGGCGACCCGGTTCTCGGTGGTCCGGTCGGGATGAATGACCGGCGCGCCGGGCGCCATCGCCTGCTCTGGGTCGATCAGCGCAGGCAGGATCTCGTAAGTGACGGTGAGCCTCCGGCAGGCCTCCTCGGCAGCGCCCTCGCTGTCGGCGACGACGGCGGCGACCTTCTGGCCGATGAAGCGCACGACGTCGTCGAGGATGCGGGTGTCCTCCGGGTCCATCCAGTCCTTCTCGTGCCGGGCGGTCGAGATCAGGACGGGTGGCGCATCCTCATGCGTCAGCACCGCATGCACGCCGGGAACGCCGAGCGCCGCGGACTTGTCGATCGCGGTGATCCTGGCGTGGGCGTGAGGCGAGCGGAGCAGCTTGATGTGCAGCAGGCCGTCAATCTGCGTGTCGAAGGTGTAGCGTGCCTTGCCGCGCACGACATCGGGACCTGCTGGCGCCGGCAGGCTGCGGCCGAAGGCGGCACCGGCCTCGACGCTCTCCTCGACATTGATCTTGCCGAGCAG
>NZ_JBFUES010001418.1:0-1429 GCF_056403875.1 Bradyrhizobium sp. P2_E8 | reverse complement strand
CCACCAATGTCGGCGTGATGTTCCGCGGCAAGGACAACGCGCTCCAGCCGAACTGGCTGCATATGCCGATCGCCTATAACGGCCGCGCCTCCACCGTGGTGGTCTCCGGCACCAGCGTGAAGCGCCCGCGCGGGCAGTTGAAGCCGCCGAATGTCGATTTGCCGAGCTTTGGACCATGCAAGCGGCTCGATTTCGAGCTGGAGATGGGCGTGGTGGTCGGCCAGCCCTCAGCCATGGGCGGCATGTTGAGCGAGCAACAGGCCGAGGAGATGATCTTCGGCTTCGTGCTGCTCAACGATTGGAGCGCGCGCGACATCCAGCAATGGGAGTACGTGCCGCTCGGTCCGTTCCTGGCAAAAGCGTTTGCGACCTCGATCAGCCCGTGGGTGGTGACGCGCGAAGCGCTGGAACCGTTCCGCCTGAAGGGGCCGGAGCAGGAGCCGGTGCCGCTCGATTATCTCAAGCAGGCCAAGCCGCAGAACTACAGCATCGAGCTCGATGTCTCGTTGCGGCCCGGCGGCGCGAATGCGCCAACGGGTATCAGCCGCACCAATTTCAAGTACATGTACTGGTCGTCGGTGCAGCAGCTCATGCACCACGCCTCCTCGGGCTGCGCCATGAATGTCGGCGATCTCCTCGGCAGCGGCACCATCTCCGGCCCGGAGAAGAACCAGCGCGGCAGCCTGCTCGAGATCAGCTGGAACGGCACCGAGCCGGTCGAATTGCCCGGCGGCATCAAGCGTTCGTTCCTGGAGGACGGCGACAGCCTCGTCATGCGCGGCTGGTGCCAGGGCAACGGCTATCGCGTCGGCTTTGGCGCGGTCGAGGGGACGATTCTGGCGGCGGAGTGAACTCCGTCGTCGCCACAAACTCCGTCATTGCGAGCGCAGCGAAGCAATCCAGAGTCTTTCCCCGGAGGGATTCTGGATTGCTTCGTCGCGAAGGGCTCCTCGCAATGACGTGGAGAGAGCTTACCGCCTCTCCGGCGGCACGTCGCGGATCCGCGCGCAATGCGCCGCGACATCCTCCGCGCTGTACTTCAGATGCACCCGCTTGTCCGACGGCACGTGCTTCGTCACGCATACGCCCGGCCGCCATTCCTGCGTCGGGCGGATCGGGCGCGGGGCAAAGCCGCCGCCGCAGTTCGGGCAGACGTTGGAGAGTTTGGTCTCGACGCAGTCCGCACAGAACGTGCATTCATAGGAGCAGATCCGCGCATCCGTTGCATCGGGCGGCAGGTCGCGGTCGCAATATTCGCAGTTCGGTCGAAGCTGGAGGGCCATGGTCGAATCTCCGGATCGGCTGGATCATCGCAGACGGAGCGTGAAGCGCTAATGCCGTAGTTCCCTCGATTTCAGCCAGGCTTCAGCTCCCTGAGCGGCAGCCGCGTGCTCTCCTTCAGCCGGTCGAGCACGATCGAGGAACGCAC
>NZ_JBFUES010001417.1:0-1431 GCF_056403875.1 Bradyrhizobium sp. P2_E8 | reverse complement strand
GATAGGCCATGTTGTGGATCGTCATCACGGTGCCGGGCCGCGGCCGAGTGTCGTAGTGCAGATAGGCCGGCGCGAGCCCGGCCTGCCAGTCATGGGCGTGCACGATGTCGGGCACGAAGGCCGGCACGAGGCCGTGGCCGATGTCGGCCGCCACGCGCGACAGCGCCGCAAAGCGCACGCCATTGTCCGGCCAGTCGACACCTTCGGCCGTGACATAAGGGTTGCCCGGCCGCGCATAGAGATGCGGCACGTCGAGCACGAACAGGTCGAGCCCGTCATGCGCGCCGGCGAGCAGCCGGCCCGGCCCGCCGAAATAGTCCGGCCAGCGCCGGATTTCCTCTGCGCCGGAAACCAGCCGCATCACGTCGGGATAGCCCGGCATCAGGGTGCGCATCTCGACGGCATGCGCCTTCAGCGCAATCGGCAGCGCACCGGCGACATCCGCGAGGCCGCCGGTCTTGACGATGGGATAGACTTCAGAGGCGACCGCGAGGACGCGAACAGGCATCATGTATTGAGCCTGTCGATCATCGGCTGGGTGATGAGGGAAATGCCCTGCTCGGTGGTGCGGAAGCGCTTTGCATCGAGTTCGGGATCCTCGCCGATGACGAGCCCCTCGGGGATCTCGACGCCGCGGTCGATCACGACGTTCTTCAGCCGCGCGCCGCGCCCGACATTCACATAGGGCATGATCACGGCGTTCTCGACATTGGCGTAGGAGTTGATGCGCACGCCGGTGAACAGCAGTGAACGGCGCAGCGAGGCGCCGGAGATGATGCAGCCGCCCGAGACCAGCGAGCTGACGGCCTGGCCGCGCCGGCTCTCCTCGTCATGGACGAACTTGGCGGGCGGCGTGATCTCCGAGTAGGACCAGATCGGCCAGGCCCGGTCGAACAGGTCGAGTTCCGGCACCACGTCGGTGAGGTCGATATTGGCTGCCCAATAGGCGTCGACCGTGCCGACGTCGCGCCAATAGGAGCGGGGATCGCTGCCCGAACGGACGCAGGAGCTGGAAAACTGGTGCGCGATCGCGCGGCCGTTCTTGACGATGTAGGGAATGATGTCCTTGCCGAAATCGTGGTTGGACTTCGGATCCTCGGCGTCGCGTTTGAGCTGGTCGAACAGGAATTTCGCATCGAACACGTAGATGCCCATGCTGGCGAGCGAGACGTCCGGCTTGCCCGGCATCGGCGGCGGATCTTTCGGCTTTTCCAGGAACTCCTGGATCCAGCCGTTCTCGTCGATATGCATGATGCCGAAGCCGGAGGATTCGGCGCGCGGCATTTCGAGGCAGCCGACGGTGACGTCGGCGCCGCTGTCGACGTGCTGGCGCAGCATCACCTCGTAGTCCATCTTGTAGATGTGGTCGCCGGCGAGCACGACGATGAAGCGGGCGTTGTGCGACTCGATGATGTCGATGTTCTGGTAGAT
>NZ_JBFUES010001416.1:0-1431 GCF_056403875.1 Bradyrhizobium sp. P2_E8 | reverse complement strand
CCGCCCCCGCCGGTCGTCGCCTCGCCGCCGCTTGCCCCGGCGAGGCCTGCGCCGGCGATGGAAACCCGCCGTTCGGACAATTACTACGAGGTCAAGGCGACCATCTTCGGCGCGCTGATCGAGGCCATCGACCTCGCCCAGCTCGCCAAGCTCGACTCGGAGTCGGCCCGCGAGGAAATCCGCGACATCGTCAACGAGATCATCGCGATCAAGAACATCGTGATGTCGATCGCCGAGCAGGAAGAGCTGCTCGACGACATCTGCAACGACGTTCTGGGCTACGGTCCGCTCGAGCCGCTGCTGTCGCGCGACGACATCGCGGACATCATGGTCAACGGCGCCAACACCGTCTACATCGAAGTCGCCGGCAAGATCCAGCGCACGGGCATCCGCTTCCGCGACAACCAGCAGCTCCTCAACATCTGTCAGCGCATCGTCAGCCAGGTCGGCCGGCGTGTCGACGAATCCTCGCCGATCTGCGACGCGCGTCTCGCCGACGGCTCCCGCGTCAACGCCATCGTGCCGCCGCTGTCGATCGACGGGCCCACACTCACCATCCGCAAATTCAAGAAGGACAAGCTGACGCTGGATCAGCTCGTCAAGTTCGGCGCAATCTCGCCGGAGGGTGCGGAAATCCTCCAGATCATCGGCCGCGTCCGCTGCAACGTGCTGATCTCCGGCGGCACTGGCTCGGGCAAGACCACTCTGCTCAACTGTCTGACCAATTATATCGAGCACGACGAGCGCGTCATCACATGCGAGGACGCGGCCGAGCTCCAGCTCCAGCAGCCCCATGTGGTGCGGCTGGAAACCCGCCCGCCCAACATCGAGGGCGAAGGCCAGGTCACCATGCGCGAGCTGGTGCGCAATTGCCTGCGTATGCGCCCCGAACGCATCATCGTCGGCGAAGTCCGCGGCCCCGAGGCGTTCGACCTGCTTCAGGCCATGAACACCGGCCACGACGGCTCGATGGGCACGCTGCACGCCAACAACCCGCGCGAGGCGTTGTCGCGCTGCGAATCCATGATCACGATGGGCGGCTTCTCGCTGCCGTCGCGGACCATCCGCGAGATGATCTGCGCCTCGATCGACGTCATCGTCCAGGCCGCGCGCCTGCGCGACGGTTCGCGCCGCATCACCCACATCACCGAGGTGATGGGCATGGAAGGCGACACCATCATCACCCAGGACATCTTCCTCTACGACATGGTCGGCGAGGACGCCAACGGCAAGATCATCGGGCGGCATCGCTCGACCGGCATCGGCCGTCCGAAGTTCTGGGAACGCGCTCGCTATTACGGCGAGGAGAAGCGCCTTGGCGCCGCGCTCGACGCGGCCGAAGTGGCGCAGCAGACGTGAGCAGGTCAGCGCCGCCATGAACATGCAGGTCCTCGCCATCGCCTTCCTCGCCACCGCCGCTGTCGGCGGCAT
>NZ_JBFUES010001415.1:0-1432 GCF_056403875.1 Bradyrhizobium sp. P2_E8 | reverse complement strand
CAATTCCAAATAACTGGCGTCAGCGCGGCGCCAGCACCATGACCACCTGGCGGCCTTCGAACCGCGCGTCCTGCTCGACCTTGGCGAGCTCGGCGACGTCGGTCTTGATCTTGTCCAGAAGCTTGGTGCCGATCTCCTGGTGCGCCATTTCGCGGCCGCGATAGCGCAGCGTGATCTTGACCTTGTCGCCCTCTTCGAAGAACCGCTGCATCGCGCGCATCTTCACGTCGTAATCATGATCGTCGATCATCGGGCGGAGCTTGATCTCCTTGATCTCGACGGTCTTCTGCCGCTTGCGGGCTTCGGCGGCTTTCTTCTGAGCGGAATACTTGTACTTCCCGTAGTCCATGATCTTGCAGACGGGAGGGCTGGTATTCGGCGAAATCTCGACCAGATCCATGCCAGCTTCCTGGGCCATCTTGATGGCGACGACGGTCTCGACCGTGCCTTTATTGTCACCGGTCTGATCGATCAGCTGGATCTGCGCATTGCGAATATCATCATTGATGCGCGGCCCGTCTTTGCTGGCAGCGGGCGGAGCTTTATTAGGACGGCGAATGGGTGGTTCTCCAAAGTTGTGAAAGAAGCGGCTATTTTGAAGGAAGATGCGTTTGCCGGCAAGCAAGTCGCGTACGCGAAGCGAAAAACCGTTAAATGCGAGGCATTTTGGTCACGCCTGGCGGCACGCTGACCGACATAGACACCTTGCCCCTGTTCCGCAAGCGTCCCAAAGGGCCAATACCGATGTCCGGCGGTGCCACGGAACGCGCCCAGACAGCTCAAACAGCACAGCCAGAGTAAACGTTCCATGACCGATGCAATTCCCGATACCGTGCTCGATTTCATCGATGTGGGCGAGGGCGCGTCCGCGCGCAGGATCGCGGTGCGCCGCCGCGCCGGAAAGGGCCCCGGCCTCGTTTGGCTCGGCGGGTTCAAATCGGACATGCAGGGCAGCAAGGCGCTGGCGCTAGACGCCTGGGCCAGCGACCATGGCCGCGCCGCGGTCCGGTTCGACTATTCCGGCCACGGCGAATCTGGCGGCGATTTCGCCGACGGAACCATCGGGCGCTGGCTGGAGGAGAGCGTCGCGGTGTTCGAGCGGTTCTGCGACGGCCCGCAGATCCTGATCGGCTCCTCCATGGGCGGCTGGATGGCGCTGCTGCTCGCGCGCGAGATCAGGAAGCGCCAGGAGAACCAACAAGAGAAGCAGCAAGCCAAGGCGTCGCTCGCCGGCCTCGTGCTGATCGCGCCGGCGCCCGACTTCACCGAGGAGCTGATGTGGAAGAATTTTCCGGCTGCGGTGAAGAAGGAGATCGAGACCAAGGGCGTCTGGCTGCGGCCGTCCGAGTATGGCGACGGCTCGCCCTATCCGATCACGCGGAATCTGATCGAGGAGGGCCGCAACCATCTCGTGCTCGGCAGCGCCATCGAT
>NZ_JBFUES010001414.1:0-1432 GCF_056403875.1 Bradyrhizobium sp. P2_E8 | reverse complement strand
GTCGTGTAGTCGAACCCGTGCACGATGGTGGGTTTGACGACTTCGAAATAGGGCGAGATGTCGAAGTCGCGGGGCATGTAGAGCGAGGAATCGCGGATGTGCAGGATCTCGCGCCGGGCCGCGCGGCTGCCGGCCTTGGTGATCTTGGGCAGGATCGGATAGCGCACGGCGTCGAACGCCTGCGCGATCAGCGCCGAGCAGATGATCTTGGTCGGATCGCCCGAGCCGATCGCGATCATGCGGCGCCGCCAGCGCTGCGGTATCGGCAGTGGAAACAGGAAGCGCATCAGGTCGACGATGTTCTTGGTGTCGTAGCCGAAGCCGATGCGGTTGATCGCATAGCGGCAGACCGTGGTGCGGTCCTCATAGGACAGCCCGACCGGGCGGCAGACGCGGGTGTGATAGGGGAAGTATTTCGACAGGGGCGCCGAGGTGACGCCTTCGCCGATATTGGCCTCGATCAGCACATGCGGCTCGCCGTTGGGCTCTTCCGCACCCTCGATCGGGCCGACATAGAGCGCGGCATGCGACCAGGTCGACTGCGTCAGGTATTTGATGATGCCGGAGATGCGGTTGTTGCCCTCGACCAGCAGCACGTCGCCGGGCTCGATGACGCCGCGCAGGTGCTCGGGGTCGCTCGGCGTGAACGGCTCATAGCCCGGCACCTCCTTCGAGAGGTACGCGGCAATCAGCTTGCCGACTGAATCTAGGACCGTCCCCATGTCGAACTCCCCCACGGCCTATTCCGGCCGCCTTTTTTTCCCTTCTCTATCATGGTCGAAACGTGTTGCAATTCGGTTCATCACTCTGTGAGATCAAGCACCATTGATTCACCATGATGGTTGCCGTGCAACATGAGATACGGCAAGGTTCGCTGGCTGTTCCCGTTTGCCGCAAGTCTCCGGAAACCATGACATGACAATCACGCGCCGCGGTTTCCTTTCGGCGTCGGCGGCCTTTGCGGCGATGCCGGTCCTGCGCGCAACCGCCGCACCCCTTCCGCGCGAGGCTGACATCGTCGTGATCGGCGCGGGGGCAGCCGGAATTGCCGCAGCGCGGCGCATCATGGCGGCCAATCGCAAGGTCGTGGTGGTCGAGGCGGCATCGCAAATAGGTGGCCGCTGCATCACGGATACGACGACCTTCGACGTGCCGTTCGACCGCGGCGCGCGCTGGATGCACAATCCCGAGACCAATCCGATGATCCGGCTGGCGCGCAGCGCCGGGCTCGACGTGCTGCCGGCGCCGTCGGGCCAGAAGATGCGCATCGGCCGCCGCAACGCGCGCGCTGGCGAGACCGAGGAATTCCTGGCGGCGCTGGTCCGCGCCAACCGCGCTATCGACGAGGCCGCGCGCGGTAAGCTCGATAGCTCCTGCGCCTCCGTGCTGCCGAAGGATCTCGGCGACTGGGCGGGCGCGGCCGAGTTCATGC
>NZ_JBFUES010001413.1:0-1434 GCF_056403875.1 Bradyrhizobium sp. P2_E8 | reverse complement strand
CGCTGCTTGTCGCTGATCTTGGGCATCGGGGCGTCCGTAAATAACTGACTGATCGATCGTTTTAGTGATTCGTCGGGAAAGGCGTGAATATTGGCCAAAAGAAATAAAAAACGATCGATCAGTCATTTTTAAATGAACAAAGGGACTTGGTCAAGTCCGGATGGCCCCGGGCCCAGGAGCAGCAGGAGTAGACGGCTGGCGAGCCGAAGCGACGGCTCGGCTCGCGATGATGTGCCGCTAGAACAGCCGTCCGCCGTTCGGCACGGGCTTGCCCGGCTGCACCAGCACGACCTTGCCGTCGGCATCGGGGAAACCGAGCGTCAGCACTTCCGACACGACCGGCCCGATCTGGCGCGGCGGAAAATTGACGACGGCCGCGACCTGTTGTCCCACCAGCGATTCCAGCGGATGGTTCTCGGTGATCTGCGCCGAGCTCTTGCGCACGCCGATCGCCGGACCGAAGTCGATCCACAGCCGCCAGGCCGGCTTGCGTGCCTCCGGAAACGGCTTGGCATCGACGATGGTGCCGACGCGGATATCGACCGCGAGGAAGCTGTTGAAGTCGATGGTCGGCGACGGGGCCGCGGCGGGATCGTGAGTGACGTGCATGATGTGTCCGTTGCCAGAGTTCGAAAGCATCGCTCGCAATATTGTCGCGCGAACCGGAGTTTCGTACAACGCCGCAGCCGAAGCATCACGCATGCGCGAGGAACGTCTTGCCCAACATCATCTACGGCATCAAGAACTGCGACACCATGAAGAAGGCCCGCGCCTGGCTCGACAGCCATGGCGTTGCCTATGAGTTTCACGACTACAAGGCGGCCGGCGTCGAGAAGGACAAGCTCAAGCAGTGGAGCGACAAGCTCGGCTGGGAGACGCTGCTCAATCGCGCCGGCACGACCTTCAAGAAGCTGCCCGACGCCGACAAGGAAGGCCTCACCGAGAAGAAGGCGCTGGCATTGATGCTAGCGCAACCATCGATGATCAAGCGTCCGGTGCTGGAAGTCGGCGGCAAGCTGCTGGTCGGGTTCAAGCCGGACATCTACGCCAAGGACGTCAGGACGAAGTAGGTTGGTGCCAAAACGCGCTGAAGGCTAGTTCAGCTCGATGGTCTCGGTGGCGTCGGCGGGACCGGACCGGTCCGCGAACTCGACGACGTCGGCGGCCGCGATACGGCCGGGGGCGCGATGAAAGAGATCGCGATCGATCACGGCGCGCAATTTCTGGCGCGGCAGCGCGTCATTTCCGCGCATCAGATTCTTGATCTCGAAGCCGCCGTCCTCGCAGAAGGTCTTGAGCGAGGCGATGATGTGACAGACCTTGCCGTCGGTCAGGAACGGCAGCAGCAGTCGCTCGTAGGCGACGATGCGCCCGTAGATGTCGTCGACATCGGCAACGCTGTAGACCGGAAGCCCGCGCGCGACGCATTCGTAA
>NZ_JBFUES010001412.1:0-1434 GCF_056403875.1 Bradyrhizobium sp. P2_E8 | reverse complement strand
GGCGCGAGTACGACCTGCTCGGCCCCGGCGCCTTCATGGCGGCAGGCCGGCCCGGCCGCGTGCGCAGCCTGCTCGAAGGCTTCGGCTATGCCAAGCCGGACTATGCGCTCAAGCGGCGCCTGATGGCCCTGATGCTGCTGCACCACGCCAGCGATCTCAACAGCCACATCTGCATCGAGGGCTGGCAGGACAAGGCGAACGATCTCGTCGAGCTGCAGGAGCTGATCTGGGCGGAGTGAGGGCTCTCGCTCCACCCTCCGTCGTCGTCCTGGACAAGCGTAGCGTCTGGCAACGCGAAGCGTTGTCCAGCAGCGTAGCGCCGATCCAGGACCCATTACCCCAGGGAGAAGTTTGGCGAAGACTCGTGGTTGCCAGCTTGGCGCCGCAACTTCTCCCTGGGTCCTGGCTTTCGCCAGGACGACGGCGGTTGAATAGGCCGCCTACCAAATAAGCCGATGTTCCACGCAGCTCATTTCATAAGCAAATGCGTCTCTTTGTATGCAATGCCAATGGTCGGGGCGTCAGCGCCGCGCCCCTCTCTCGTTCAGTTTACATCATGATATCAATATATTAACCGCGGAGTAAGCTCCCGTTAAGCTCTGGCACGAACCTTGCGAATCCAGTTCCAACCAGAAACTTTTGAGTTGGAGCGATTTCATGAAGCGCCGCGATTTCCTCAAGTCCGTTTCCGGATTGGCCGCTGGCGCGGCGCTTCCGGCCATGCCGTCGGTGATCTCCTCGGCCAAGGCCGATGCGCGTTCGGAGACGCTGCTGATCGTCTCGGAGGGCGGCCCCAACAATCTCGACATCCACGGCGTCGGCACCAACGTGCCCGGCTATGAGGTGTCGTGGAATTGCTACGACCGGCTGATCAGCCACGAGATGAAGAGCGGCCCCGGCGGCGTGCCCTATTACGATCGCGACAAGTTCAAGGGCGAGCTCGCCGAGGACATGAAGATCGACGACATGTCGGTCACCTTCAAGCTGAAGAAGAACGCCAAGTTCCACGACGGCGCGCCCGTCACCGCCAAGGACGTGAAGTGGTCGCTCGACCGCGCCGTCAGCGTCGGCGGCTTTCCGACCTTCCAGATGAGCGCGGGCTCGCTCACAAAACCCGAGCAGTTCGTGGTGGTCGACGACGGCACCGTGCGCGTCGACTTCGCCAAGAAGGACAAGCTGACGATTCCCGACCTCGCCGTCATCGTGCCCTGCATCGTCAATTCCGAGCTGGTGAAGAAGAACGCCAGCGAGAAGGACCCCTGGGGTCTCGAGTATACGAAGCAGCAGACCGCGGGCTCCGGCGCCTACAAGGTGACGAAGTGGACCGCCGGCACCGAAGTCATCATGGAGCGCAACGAGGATTGGGTCGGCGGCCCGCTGCCGAAGATCAAGCGCGTGATCTGGCGTATGGTGCCGCAGGCCGGCAACCGCCGC
>NZ_JBFUES010001411.1:0-1437 GCF_056403875.1 Bradyrhizobium sp. P2_E8 | reverse complement strand
ATCCCGTGTGCCTCCAGAAATGGGAGTGGGGCGGCAGCAGCAGGACCTACTGCAGCTACCTATCGTGGGAAGACTGCAGGGCTGCCGCGATGGGGTTGTCGGCGATGTGCACGGCCAACCCGTATTGGTCCCCGCCGGATTCAACCGGTCCGGTTCGCGCTCCCCGCGGCCGGTCCGCGCCGGCCGGGTGAGAATCGAAATCCTCTGCGGAATCGGGCCCCGCAGCTTCCATGCGGTTTGACCGCCTCAACGAGAGCGATCAGACTATCACCTGGGTCCCTTCCACTCCTGGAAGGCGTAGGTTGGATTCAAACCGCAGGAATCGATTGTGCCCGAAGCAGTCGCCATACACTGGCTGTAGGTGGAAAACAGGCAGTTGCCCGGGTACCCCCAACGCCGTCCTTGCAGGCAATAACGATCCTGAATCCCGGTCGCCTGTGGCTGGGAGGGGTGGCGATTCTTGCCGTAGGCGGGCGAGCCAGCACCGATCAAGCCGGACAAGGCCACGGCTGCGAACATGGGCACACCGACCACGCGGGACATGAGATCTCTCCGGGTTCGCGAGGGCTAACCAACTGCTATTGGTGAGGCTTGTTCCAGCCCTATCGCGAGGCCGTCCGCCCGTCGCGACATTCTACCCCGAAGCTTTGCTGCATCGCTGCCACGGCTCAGGACCAAGCCGGGTCGATCCAGCCCCGCTATTCCACGCTGCCGGTGCCGCGGCGCAAATCGGCCTCGATCTGCAACCGCGTGCCGCCGCCGAAGCGGGCACGGTAGACCTGAAGGTTCTCCATGATCCGCTGCACGTAGTTGCGCGTCTCGGAGAATGGAATGAGCTCAACCCAGTCCACCGCATCGACCTTGGGATCGCGCGGATCGCCGTACCGGTCGACCCACTTCTTCACGCTGCCCCGGCCGGCATTGTAGGCGGCAAAGGTCATGATGTAGGAGCCGCGATAATCCTCGAGCAGTCCGCCGAGCTCGGCCGAGCCGAGCGTGGCGTTGTAGACCGAATCGTTCTTCAGCCGCCCGAGATCGTAAGTCGCGCCGTGCCGCTTGCAGACATAGCGTGCGGCGTCCGGTGTCACCTGCATCAGCCCATAGGCCTGCGCCGGCGAGACCACCGAGGGATTGAACGCGCTCTCCTGCCGCGCGATCGCATAGACGATGCTGCGCTCGACCTCGGGGCCGATCGGCGTGAACTGCGGGATGCCGTTGACGGGATAGGCGTAGAAGTCGAACGGCAGGCCGCGGTTGAGCGCGGCCTTGCCGAGCAGCAGCATGCCGCGCGCATCGCTGTGGCGCTGGGTCAGCTCACCGAGGCCGGCCAGCGCCTCGGGATCTCCGTTCTCGCCCATGTCGGCGAGCATGGGCACCGCCATCTCGCGTTCGTCGAGCTCGTAAAGCAGCTGCGCGGCGCGCACGATCTCCAGCCGT
>NZ_JBFUES010001410.1:0-1437 GCF_056403875.1 Bradyrhizobium sp. P2_E8 | reverse complement strand
GCGCCCGCCTGTTCAATGCCTCGGTCGCGCTCGGCGTGCCGGCGGCACGGATCGCCGAGCATGCCGACAGCGTGATGGTCTGCCTCTCCAAAGGCCTGAGCGCGCCGGTCGGCAGCCTGCTGTGCGGCAGCGCTGCGTTCGTCGCGCGGGCGCGGGCCTTGCGAAAGCTCGTCGGCGGCACGATGCGCCAGTCCGGTGTCGTCGCAGCCGCGGGCCTCGTCGCGCTGGAGACGATGATCGAGCACCTCGCCGAAGATCATGCCGCGGCAAGACGGCTCGCCGCGGCCTTGAGCTGGCTCGACCCGACGCTCGCCGATCCCGACCAGGTGCAGACCAACATCCTGCGCGTCGACGTCTCCGCAAGCGGGCGCGAGGCCGCCGCATGGGCCGAGGGCGTGAAGCGGCACGGCATCCTGGTGCAAGCCAGCGGCCCCTTGCAGCTCCGGCTCGTCACCCATCGCCACGTCGACGAAGCGGCGGTGGACCGCACCATTGCCGCCTTCGCGGCGCTCGGCCGCTAGCGCGCGCATTGCAAGCCGCAAGCGCGCGCATTGCAAGCCGCACGCAGCGTGCTATCGCTCGCGCCATGACTCCGAAAAGCTTCGAAGCGCGCTGCCTGCGCCTGCCCGCCGCCACCAAGGTGGTGCAGTGGGAGGGCACCTCCGTATTCAAGGTCGGCGGCAAGATGTTCGCGCTCGGCGGCGGCTTTGCCGCAGGCTCCGGCGGCTACATGTTCAAGGTCTCGGACATGGCCTATGCGATGCTGATCGAGCACGGCGTGGCACGTCCGGCGCCGTATCTGGCCCGGGCCAAATGGGTGCAGCTCGTCAGCAACAACGCCCTGCCGGATGCCGAGCTCACCGCCTATCTGGCGCAGGCCCATGCGCTGATCGTGGCCAAGCTGACGCGCAAATCGCGCAAGATGCTGGGGCTCGACTGAACGCCAGCGCCGGCGCGTCGCACGTCAGGACCGCTCCTGTTCGGATCCGGTGTGGCGCAGCAGATTGTCGCGCAGGCGGCTCACCGTCTTCTGCACCACCGGAAACTCGTCGCCGAGGCCGGTCGCCTCGATCACGGATGCGCCGAGGTCCTGCTCGATCAACTTGCGGCCGGCCGGCGTCAGGCTCACCCGCACCTGCCGCTCGTCGGTGGGATCGCGGTGGCGCTTGATGTAGCCCGTCTGCTCGAGCTTCTTCAGGATCGGCGTCAGCGTGTTGGATTCCAGGAACAGCTTCTCGCCGAGCGCGCTGACGGTCTGCTCGTCCTCCTCCGACAGCGCCACCAGGGCGATGTACTGGGTGTAGGTCAGCCCGACCTTGTCCAGCAGCGGCTTGTAGGCGCGGCCGAAGGCGAGATTGGCAGAATAAACCGCAAAGCACAGGAAATTCGACAATTTTCGGCCTTTGCCGGCGGCTTTGGGGGAACGGGCCACGGGAA
>NZ_JBFUES010001409.1:0-1441 GCF_056403875.1 Bradyrhizobium sp. P2_E8 | reverse complement strand
GCCTATCTCTATCATCTCATTCCGCGCGTGATCCTGTTTCGCGAGGAGCACACCCCGCGCGTGTTCGTGCCGAAGGTCGATTTCGTCAGCGCCCGGGCGATCACACCGGGGGTCGCTCGCCGCGGCGGGCCATACGCGCTCCTGACCAACATGGCGCTGTTCGACTTCGACCGCGAGGCAGGCGGCTTTGCCCTACGCTCGGTGCACCCGCCCTTCACGCCGGCCGACATCAGGGAAAATACCGGCTTCACCTACGAAGAGCCGGAGGTGGTGCGGGAAACCGCGCGGCCCGATACGGCAACCCTGGCATTGCTGCGCGGCCGGATTTTCGACGAACTCGCCGAGACTTACCCGGCCTTTGCGAGGACGATGAAGCAGGCGGCATGACCCCTCGGCTCTGCCACGAAAAAAACACCGGCCTGGCGGCAAGTGCCTGYCGGGACGGGGTGGGCGATTGGACGAATCGCCGATGGGTGGCGCGGTGGTATTCCAGTCGGGTTTGGCGACACAAACGGGATCGCAACCAATTTGCGGTTCGATGGTTATTGAACGGAACTTTTCCGCGGTCCCCTGGCATATGAGCCCTACGATGCGCCTCTGCCGACCGGCCCTCGCAGCAGCCTTCGTTGCCCTCGCAAGCCCTTGTTTTGCCGACTCTTCCAGGCCGATTCCCGTCAACAATCCGCCGCTGCAGCAGAGCGCCTTCATCGATCTGCTGGCGCTGATGTCCGGCCACTGCAAGACGCTCAAGGTCGCGGGACGTACCCTTGCCTGCAAGACGGTGGCCTACGCCCATGGCGACACGGGCCGGGTCAATTTCGCCGTCGCCGTCGACGACCCCACTGATGCGAACCACGTCGTGTCGTTCTCCGGCGAGAACGGCAAGCGGGCCGACGACAATTCCTACGAGCTGCCGATCKACCGCATGCTGCTCAATTCCAAGGACCGGCCCAAGGTCGACGGCCTGCCGGTGCCGGCGGAGCAGACCTCCACCGGAATCTGCCGCCAGACCGGCAATTTCGCCGCCCGGAAGGTGACCGATGTCACCTGCTCCGCGACCGACAGCGAGGGCCGGAAGTACGAACTCCTGTTCGTCTCCGACGGCACGCCGGTGAGCGTGCGTCGCATCAGGCAGTCGGCGCCGTCGATTCAGGATCCGTTCAAGTAGACCTTCACGCGAACGCCTTCTCCAGGGTCGCGAAGATCACCGCGAGCGACTTGTCGTGGCGGGTCACCGGCGGCACCGGGCGATCGATCTTCATGAGCTGATAGACCGCCATCTGCGCCGCGCGCACCGAATATTCGACGGTGAACACGACGTCGTCGGGGATTTCGACGAACTGGCTGACGAAGGCGAGGTTGACCGAATTCCTGGGCACCGGCAGCGGCCGATCGGTCTCGTTGCGCGGCATGAACATGCTGGTGATGTTGGGCATGCGGC
>NZ_JBFUES010001408.1:0-1444 GCF_056403875.1 Bradyrhizobium sp. P2_E8 | reverse complement strand
TTTTTCACATCGGCTTAGTCGCCGGCAACAGCGCGGCAGTTCACGAGCAAGGCTCGCCATCCCTCACGACAGCTTGCGCCTGGTCCGCAGCCGCAGGTGCTCGTCGGCCTCCAGCTGCGTCATCCCTAAGAGATAATGCAGCACGTCGAGCCTGTGGCGCTCGGCGAGCTTGCGCAGCACCGCCACCTGCTCGGCGATGAAGGCAACCGCCTCGTCGGCGCCGCCCTCTCCCGGTTCCTCGAGGCGCGAGCCTCCCGGCGCGCCTGATGCGGCGCGCGCCCGTTTCCTTCCTGGCTTAGTCACCAGACCCCACCCCGAATCCATGCCCCGCGGGAACATTACGCCCACATCGATCGCAACTCCAAGGTGGTAGTTTGCAACTTTCTCGATATGAAACTTTTCCCATCGCGGCCGCTTTCTGCACCCCTCGATTTGACAGCGACGACCTCACCACCCATGTTCGGTTCGAAACGGCCGACCCGAATCTCGTCGAATTCGGCCCAGAATTTCCCCGTAAGTTACTGGAACTACATGAATATCGTCATTGTGGAGTCGCCGGCGAAAGCCAAGACGATCAACAAGTATTTGGGCTCGTCCTATGAGGTTCTGGCCTCGTTCGGACATGTCCGCGACCTGCCGGCGAAGAACGGTTCCGTCGATCCCGACGCCAATTTCAAGATGATCTGGGAGGTCGACCCCAAGGCGGCCGGCCGGCTCAACGATATCGCCAAGTCTCTGAAGAACGCCGACCGCCTGATTCTCGCCACCGACCCTGATCGCGAGGGCGAGGCCATCTCCTGGCACGTGCTGGAGGTGCTGAAGGAGAAGCGCGCGCTCAAGGACCAGAAGATCGAGCGCGTGGTGTTCAACGCCATCACCAAGCAGGCGGTCACGGACGCGATGAAGCATCCGCGCCAGATCGACGGCGCGCTGGTCGACGCCTATATGGCGCGCCGCGCGCTGGACTATCTGGTCGGCTTCACCCTCTCCCCCGTGCTGTGGCGCAAGCTGCCGGGCGCCCGCTCGGCCGGCCGCGTGCAGTCGGTGGCGCTGCGCCTCGTCTGCGACCGCGAGCTCGAGATCGAGAAGTTCGTGCCGCGCGAATATTGGTCGCTGATCGCGACCCTGCTGACCCCGCGCGGCGACGCGTTCGAGGCGCGCCTCGTCGGCGCCGACGGCAAGAAGATCCAGCGGCTCGACATCGGCACCGGCGCGGAAGCCGAAGACTTCAAGAAGGCGCTGGAAGCGGCCGCCTACGCGGTCACCACGGTCGACGCGAAGCCCGCCCGGCGCAATCCGCAGGCGCCCTTCACCACGTCCACGCTGCAGCAGGAAGCCAGCCGCAAATACGGCTTTGCGCCGGCGCACACGATGCGCATCGCCCAGCGCCTCTATGAAGGCATCGACATCGGCGGCGAGACCACCGGACTCATTACTTATTTGC
>NZ_JBFUES010001407.1:0-1444 GCF_056403875.1 Bradyrhizobium sp. P2_E8 | reverse complement strand
GCCTTGAGCGGATTTTCGCTGCGGGAGGACGGCGCGACGCATCCCGTGACGCTGCCGCATTTCACCTCGTCGCGTTACTCGCTGGCCGATCCCCCGCTCTACACCGGCGCCTTCACCTTCCGCCGCGGCGATGCGGCGTCGGGATGGTCGGTGTTCCTGCCGCGCTTCAGCAATGCGGTGGAGGTCGCCGTCAACGGCGTCGTGGTGCTCGATTCGCGGCGTGATGCCAACGCCAACCGGCCGGACCGCAACACGCCGCAGATCGCGCTCATCCCCGCTTCGCTGCTACGCGACGGCAGCAACGAGCTCACGGTGCGGCTGTTCGTATGGGGGCCACTGAAGGGTTTTCTCGACACCGTCTATGTCGGCCCCGATGCAGCCTTGCGTCCCGCCTATGAGACGCGCACGCTGCTGTTCGTCACGCTGCCGGTGGTGTTCTCGGCGTGGCAGTCCATCCTCGCCGTCATCCTCGCGATCATGTGGCTGATGCGGCGCCGCGAGCCGGTCTACGGCGTGCTGGCGGCGGCGATGGTGCTCGGCGTGGTGCAGGCGTTCGTACCGCCGCCGGTGCCCCCGGCCACCACGTCGCGGCTTGCCTCGGTGCTGCTGGCATCGGCGCCGACCGAGAGCGCGCTGATCGTCGTGTTCGGCGTGCTGTTCTTCGGCTGGCGCTGGCCGCGCTACGGCACGCTGCTGTTCGCGCCGGGCATCGTCGTGTTCGTGGTCGGGCTGGTCGCCGGGCCGCCGCTGCCGCGCATTCTGTTTCTCCTGCTTGGCATCCCCACGGTCGGGGTCTGCCTGGTCCTGATGGCCTGCGTCACCGCGGCCGCGGTGGTGCGGCGGCAGGATGCCGCGAGCTTCACGCTCGRCTGCGCGGTGAGCATCGTGCTGACCTGCTGGGTCCACGACATGCTGTCGGTGTCCGAGATCGTCACCAACGAACGCATCTTCGTCTCGCGCCTGTCCTATTCGGCGATGCTGGTCGCGATCGGCGCCGGGCTGACCTGGCGCTTCGCCCGCGCGCTGAACCAGGTCGACAGCTTCGCCGGCCAGCTCGTGACGCGCGTGCGCGAGGCCGAGGAGCGGCTGAAGGCAAGCTTTGCCCGCGAGGAGGCGCGCGCCCGCGCCGCCGCGCTCGCCAACGAGCGCACGCGGCTGATGCGCGACCTGCATGACGGCCTCGGCGGCCAGCTCGTCAGCATCGTCGCGCTGTCCGAGCGCGGCCATGAGGGCGCGACGATCACGGACGCCGCCCGCGCGGCGCTGAAGGATCTCCGTCTCGTCATCGACTCCATGGACGACATCGGCGGCGACCTCATGCTCGCGCTCGGCTCCTGGCGCGAGCGCGCGGCGATGCAATTGCGACCGCACGACATCGCACTCGACTGGCGCGTGGCGACGCCGCAGGGCCTGCCGCTGCATCCCGAGCTGAGACCCTGGCACG
>NZ_JBFUES010001406.1:0-1446 GCF_056403875.1 Bradyrhizobium sp. P2_E8 | reverse complement strand
CGGTGGCGCAATCGCTGGCGCAGACGCAAGCCTTCTGGCGGGTGCGCGACATCTGCGCCGAGTTCGGCCAGGTGCTGGGCCCGCACATCTCCTACGATATCGGCCTCGCCGTGGCGCGGATGGACGAGTTCGTCACGCGCTGCAAGGCCGCGCTCGCCGACGGCATCAAGGGCTGCGAGAGCGTCTATTACGGCCATATCGGCGACGGCAATCTGCACCTCGTGTCCTGGGTCACGGGCCTCACGGTGGCGCAGCAGCCAAAGGAAGAGATGGACACGATCATCTACGGTCTCGTGCGCGAGATGGGCGGCAGCGTCTCCGCCGAGCACGGCATCGGCACGCTGAAGAAGAAGTGGCTGGGCCATGCCAGGAGCGAGGCGGAGATCGCGCTGATGCGGACGCTAAAGGCCGCGCTCGATCCCGATCATCTGCTCAATCCCGGCAAGGTGATCTGAGATAGCAATGCGATCGCTCAAGCTCGATACGCCAAAATCACTGTCGCAGCGGGTGATGCAGCGGCTGCGGCAGGCGATCATCGACGGCGAGTTCGCGCTCGGCGCTGCGATCTCCGAGGAGATGGTGGCGAATTCCTTCGGCGTCAGCCGGACGCCGGTGCGCGAGGCAATGGGCCAGTTGCAGGCGCAGGGGCTCGTGGTGATCCGCCCGCAGGTCGGCAGTTTTGTCTTCACCCCGAGCGACGAGGACATCGCTGCGCTCTGCACCTTCAGGATCGCGCTCGAGCCCAAGGCCGCCGAACTCGCCTTCCGTCACGATCGCGACGGCGCYGTCGCGACGATGAGCGCCGCGATCGCGGCGATGGAGCCGGCGATTGCGGCACGCGACAACATCGCCTATGGCCGCGCCGATGCCGCTTTACACGAGGCGCTGTTCGCCCATTGCGGCAACCGCTACCTCGTCGAATCCTACCAGCTCGTCTCCGGCCGCGTCGCGGCGCTGCGCACCAACCTGACCTCGCCGATCGACGTGCGGACCCGCTCGTCGTTCGACGAGCACCGCAAGCTGCTGGATCTGTTCGCGCGCGGCGAGTTTGCGGCGTTCGAAGCATTGATGACCACGCACATCACCAATTCGGGCGTGGTCTACGCCAAGGCCTTGAAAGTCGAGGCGCTGAATGTGGATTGAGCGATTCTATCGCCCATCCTCCGGACCCGGCCTGTCCAGGAAATCCAGCGCGGTGTTGATCTGCTCGAGCTGATGCTCGATCCTGTCGCGGTCCTCCACGGTTTGCGCCATCTCGAGTTCCTTTATGAGCTTCTGCTTCCGCGCCAGCAAGTTCTCTATGACCGTACTCACAAGTCCCCCATCACCCCGAAGCGAGCATCAAGGCAAAATCCGGTTGCAGGCACTGGCGCCGGGATGGTCCGAGGCGCGCGCGAGCAGAGCTCGCGCCGGTGCCTGGGTCAGAATGCTCGCGAAGGGCGGTTG
>NZ_JBFUES010001405.1:0-1446 GCF_056403875.1 Bradyrhizobium sp. P2_E8 | reverse complement strand
GTCCCCCTGTGCGGCACCCCTCCCTGGCCTTCCCTGGCAAGGGTGGTGGGAACCCGCCCGCCAGTGGGATCCGCTCCGGTCCGTCGGCCGCCATGCACCGCCCAAAGCCGCCAACCGCCTGCACCGCCTACCTTTCCCGCAGCCAAATTCAGCTCCGGTAACCCCGCATTAACTATCGCCGGGCTCTGGTAAGAACGGACAATCGCGCCCATAGCCGTCGTCGAGGCCCATAGTTTTGACATCTTGGCAGGGAAAGCAGGCGGCCGGCTTTGGACGAGCCCCCTGCACCCCAGAAAGACAAGGCTTTGAGCGGGCTTGCCGGCCGCGCCGGTTCTAGCGCGGCAGTTGGGGAACCGGCGGTCATTTGCTGCCGCGGAGCATCAGGTAACGATCGCCTTGAGAGGATACTGCTTATGAATCCGGCCGACGTGGCTCAGTCAGCCCTTCCGGTTGCCGCTTCCGCGGACGTGTCGCTGATTGCGCTGTTCTGGCAGGCTCACTGGATCGTGAAAGCGGTGATGCTGGGACTTCTGTCCTGCTCGGTCTGGGTCTGGGCGATCGCCATCGACAAGATCTTCCTGTTTGCCCGTACCCGCCGCTCGATGGACCGTTTCGAGCAGGCCTTCTGGTCCGGCGAGTCGATCGAGGAGCTCTACCGCACCCTCTCGGCCAAGCCGACGCATTCCATGGCCGCCTGCTTCGTCGCGGCGATGCGCGAGTGGAAGCGCTCGTTCGAGAGCCACGCCCGCTCGGTCGCGGGCCTTCAGATGCGCATCGACAAGGTGATGAACGTCTCGATCGCCCGTGAGGTCGAGCGCCTGGAGCGCCGGCTGCTGGTGCTTGCCACCGTCGGCTCCGCCGGTCCCTTCGTCGGCCTGTTCGGCACGGTCTGGGGCATCATGTCGAGCTTCCAGTCGATCGCGGCGTCGAAAAATACCTCCCTTGCGGTGGTCGCCCCCGGTATCGCCGAGGCGCTGTTTGCGACCGCCGTCGGCCTTATCGCGGCCATTCCTGCCACTATTTTCTACAATAAGTTCACATCCGAGGTGAACCGGCAGGCCCAGCGGCTCGAAGGCTTCGCCGATGAATTTTCAGCCATACTGTCACGTCAGATCGACGAGCGGGGCTGACGGACGGCATGTATAGTGTGAAGGGCAATTTGGGCATTCGATCATGGCGATGAACGTAGCCAGTTCGTCCGGAGGCGGCGGGCGCCGTGGTCGGCGCAAGCCCGTCGTGGCCGAGATCAACGTCACGCCGATGGTCGACGTGATGCTAGTGCTGCTCATCATCTTCATGGTCTCGGCGCCGATGTTGACGGTCGGTGTGCCGCTCGACCTGCCGCAGACCCAGGCCAAGAGCCTCGAAAACAACGACCAGAAGCCGCTTCAGATGTCTGTCGACATCAAGGGCAAGGTCTTCATCAACGACGCCGAGGTCGCGATC
>NZ_JBFUES010001404.1:0-1455 GCF_056403875.1 Bradyrhizobium sp. P2_E8 | reverse complement strand
AGACAGCCTCGGCTGTTACGCCCTTCGCCTTCTGAACCGGAGCAAAATCGTCGTAAACCTTCCGCCAGGTCTTGTAGTCGGAAACCGTGTGCCTAACAAACATAGTCGTCATCAGATGTTCCTCCCTGACTGGTCGTAACAATCTTTCCACGAACGCTTGAAACAGCACTTCCAGTAGCACCAGTATAATACTGGCCGCCGCTTGGAGCTATTTCATTTCCGGGTTGCACTGATGCCATCGGACGTTTGCCCTTTGTCCGATCGAACGGCCTCATCAGTCGGATGTCCGCAGCGGGTCAAAAGCGGCGGTCCGGCGCTCGCATACGGCAGGTCCGATCTACCCTTGATAGCGGGCCTCCCTACGCCAACGACGCCGGTCCGATATCCCCAATAGAGTTCGCGCGATAATCGGGACGCCGCGCACGCCCATCTCGCGCGCGCCAAAGCCGCCGCACCGCTCAGCCTCGTGGTGGCAGGCACCACCTGTAAATTTCCCAAGTGTTGGCAACTAGGCGCACCGGTTAAGTGGTCGGCAGGTCTTGAGCGCTGCACGCACCATGAAAACACCGAAGCCAAAGCAATGGGCCGAGCAGGAGGTCCGACGATTGGTCGGGCTGGCCCGGCAGGGAATTGGCGCATCGAAGATAGCCGCCGAACTCGGCCGCCATGCCGGGTCGGTGAGGCGCATGGCGCGAACGATGGGACTACTGTTGAAGAAGTAGTTGTCAAGCGACCCTGAGCGCAGCGCGGCTGACTTACAGCCCAAAGCCTGGTAGCTCATTTCGATGCACGCGTCGACGGGACGATCGAGATGCAAACCACCACAATGGATATCGCGGATTACCTCAAGCAAGGCGGCCAAACCCCTGGGCACCGCGAACTATGGCGGCTGCTGAAGACGCTCTTCAAAGACACTGGTGACACCGACGAGCTGATCGACTAGCCGCAGCGTTTGGCCAGCCTTTTGGGCCGCTTGAGCAGCATCCGCCTGGCCTTCGCCTCTGAACGCTTTTTGATCTCGGCCTTGATCTGTTCGATCAGGGTTTCTTCTGACTTTTGGATCTTAAGGGTGGAGTTCACATTCGCGCCCTCCGATGAGCCGTGCAGCTCAACAGGCTAGTCCAATTTGGCCCCACGCAAAAGCCGCCAAGGTTTCCCTCGGCGGCTTGTGCCGTTGCGCTGCTTTTGCGTAGAGGTTTGCCGCGCCGAGCGGTACTCGAACGTGGCCCAAGCCTGCTAGCCGCAGGTCGCACCGCCTTCATCTGAATGAGGCGGTCAATGCGTTGCCTGTGTGTCGGGGCCAACGTGTCCCCGATGACATATGATGTGGTCACCGGCACGATGCTAATCAAGCCAGTGCTGTTGTCCTATAGATGAAATCGATAGTCCCGTCGCCCCCGGCCGCAGAAGTCGCAGAACGTAGCTGCTGAGCTGTGGGTAGCTGCTGAGCTGTGG
>NZ_JBFUES010001403.1:0-1456 GCF_056403875.1 Bradyrhizobium sp. P2_E8 | reverse complement strand
CGGCGAGCCCCTTTTATCTCGCCGTCCTGCTGTCGTGTTTGCCCACCGCTCTCCCCATTCCGCCCATTCTACTCCAGAGCACGCCAACGCATGCGAGCTTGCGCGTTCCATCATTGCGCGCCTCCCGCATCAGATCTCGCGACAAACAACCCTGTTGCTTGTGGCACAATGGCCGAGACGTCGTGAACGGAGGCAGCCGTCGGAGCCCGTTTCGGTGGACGCCTGGCAGCGCTCTTTGGGCTTTCAGGCCGCACAACGAAGAGCGCTCCCGCGGATGACCGCAGACGAGCGACTGCGCTGGAAGTAGTAGGGTCGCTGCCGATGACTGGCGCGAGCTTCTGCAAATAGGCTTCGGTCTCTGCTGGCAATGGGCGGCCGGCAAGACGCTCATCGTAACGAGCAGGCCCCGCGTTGTAGGCTGCAAACAAGCCCGGCGCACCGTAACGGTCGCGCAGTTCGCGCAGGTACGCCGTACCTGCAAGTATGTTGTCATGAGGATCGTAAGGATCGTTGCCGAGGTCGTACCGAAGACGTAGCTCCGCCCAGGTTTCTGGCATGATCTGCATCAACCCCATGGCGCCCTTGGGTGACTTGGCGCGCATGTCTCCGGCGCTCTCGACGTCTATGACTGCCAGTATCCAGCGCACCGGCATTCCAAAGCGACGCGAGGCCGCTTCAACGAAATCCGCAAATGAATTGCCAGTTCGATAACTCGCTGTAGGCTCTGCCGGTCGCGTCTCGGCGACAGCAGCAGCGTTACTCACAGTCAGTGCCACGAACAGGGGTACGGCAGCGCACAGGCTCCTCTCGAAAAAATACAAGCGTGCCGGCGTGCTCGCGCCCGTCCAGGGTAAAGCCGCTTCGCGCCGGCCTTTCGGCCGCCCTGGACCGCCGCTGCGCGCGTCGGCTTTGCAAGCTTTGGTCGGGACATGGGGTAATCGCGGAGCAGGCTCCTTGCTAGCCTCTGCGCACTGATACCCTATCCGAGGAGCAACGCAATGCAGCCGATCACCCAATATGTTGGTCTTGATGTGTCGCTTGAAGAAACCAAAGCTTGTGTAGTCGATGAAGCCGGTAGGACGCTTTGGCGAGGATGTTGCGCGTCGACGCCTGACGAGATTGAGCAGGTTGTCTGCAAGCATGCGCCAAATGCTGTGCGCGTTGGCCTCGAGACCGGCATGCTTTCCGTCTGGCTCTTCCACGAGCTGAAGAAGCGCCGAATTCCAGTTATTTGCATCGACGCCCGCCATGCCAAGGCGGCCTTGTCGCTCCAGATTAACAAAACGGACGCCAACGACGCGCATGGAATCGCCCAGGTGGTTCGCGTCGGCTGGTTTCGGCAGGTGCTGGTCAAGAGTATGGATACCTATGCGGTCCGCGCCATGATCAGCGCCCGCGCGCAGCTCGTTAGCACGGCCCTGAAGATCAAGAATACCGTCCGCGGACTGCTGAAGAC
>NZ_JBFUES010001402.1:0-1459 GCF_056403875.1 Bradyrhizobium sp. P2_E8 | reverse complement strand
TCGAAAATGAGCAGCAGACCGTGCGCCTCGGTGAGTGAGCGCAGCTCCTGCAGGAAGCGATCGGTCGGGGGCCACACGCCTGATTCACCCTGGATCGGCTCCAGCATGATTGCGACGGTGTTGTCGTTGATCAGCTTTTCGACCGAGGCGTTGGCGGTGAGCGTCGCGTTCTTGAAGCCGGCGACCTTCGGCTCGAACAGGGGCTCGAACGCCTTCTTGCCCGAGGCCGACATCGTCGCCAGCGTCCGGCCGTGGAAGCCGCCTTCGAAGCTGATGATCTCGAACGCGCCGCCCTTGTGCAGGCTACCGTATTTGCGCGCGAGCTTGATCGCGCCCTCATTGGCTTCCGCGCCGGAGTTGGCGAAGAACACCTGATCGAAGGCACTGTTTGCGACCAGCGCCTGCGCGAGCTTGAGGCTGGTCTCGTTGTAGAAGGCCGGGCTTGGCGTCAGCAGCCGCTTGGCCTGCGTGGCCAGCGCATCGGCGATCGCGGGCGGGGAGTGGCCGAGGCAGTTGACGGCCCAGCCCTGCACGAAATCGAGATAGCGCTTGCGGCTGTCGTCCCAGAGGTAGGAGCCGGCGCCGCGGACGAACACGGCCTTCGGCCGTGCGGTGATGTCCATCAGCGCGTCATACGGATGGGTGGCGGTGGTCATGTCGAACTCCTCTGGAGGCGGGTGGAAAATGGACGCAAAAAGCAAGAAGGCCGCACTTTGCGGGTGCGGCCTTCTCGAAAACTGGCTGAATTCAGTGCTTCAGCGGCGTCGGACATGGCGCAACCCATCATCGTCGCGGGTGCGACGACGGAAAGCTGCGCGGCGGTTGGTCCGAGAGTTGATCATGGGGCGCGTCCCTACAGCCGAAGGGCAGGGCTTGTCAAGCCGGTGTTTTGCGAGACACACCCCTGGCGAGCATCGGTCAAGCGCGGATGCGCGGCTTTCCCGGCCTACTCCACGCCGTAACGGGCGAACACATCGGCGATGCCGGCATTGAGTGCTTTGGCCGCCGCGATGTCGCGCTCGGCGCCGTCGGCATCACCCTTTTTCCGTTTCGCAAGGCCGCGGCCGTAGAGCGCGCTGTCGAGCTCCGGCTTTGCGCTCAGCGCTGCGTCGTAATCGGCAATCGCCGCGTCGAGATTGCCGAGCTTGAGGTGGGCGAGGGCGCGGCTGTCCAGCGTGTTGGGATCGTTCGGGCGCATCCGCAGCGACTGCTCGCAATCGGCCAGCGCCTCCTGCAGGCGGCCGACGATCGCGCGCGTCATGCAGCGGGCGTTGAACACGGCGGAATAACTCGCATTGGCCTTGATGGCGCGGTCGTAATCCTCCAGCGCCCGCGCGTAATCGTGGTCGTCGAAATACATGTTGGCGCGCGCATAGGCGTCGCGGTCGTTGTTCGGCGTGAGCTGAAGCGACTTGCCTAAATCGGCAAACGCCCGCGTCCGATCACCCTTGTCGCGGAA
>NZ_JBFUES010001401.1:0-1459 GCF_056403875.1 Bradyrhizobium sp. P2_E8 | reverse complement strand
GCCCAGCTCGTCGAGGAGATGATGGCAAACGATCTGGCCGAGGCGAAGCGGGACGCTGCCCATGGCAAACGCTCTGTTTGAGCTGAAGGGCAAGAGCGTCTACGTCGCCGGCCATCGCGGCATGGTCGGCAGCGCGCTGGTGCGCCGGCTCGCACACGAGGATGTCAAGCTCGTCACGGTGGACCGTCGCGAGGTCGATCTCTGCAACCAGGCCGCCGTGTTCGACTGGTTCGCAAAGGCGCGGCCGCAGGTCGTGTTCCTCGCCGCGGCCAAGGTCGGCGGCATCGTTGCCAACGACACGCTGCGCGCAGAGTTCATCTACGACAACATCGCGATCGCGGCCAACGTGATCCACGCCGCGCATCAAAACGGCGCCGAGAAGCTGATGTTCCTCGGCTCCTCCTGCATCTATCCGAAACTGGCGCCGCAGCCGCTGCGCGAGGACTCGGTACTGTCAGGCCCGCTGGAGCCGACCAACGAGCCCTATGCGATCGCCAAGATCGCCGGCATCAAGATGGCGGAGGCCTATCGCAGCCAATATGGATGCGACTTCATCAACGTGATGCCGACCAATCTCTACGGCCCCGGCGACAATTATCATCCTGAAATGAGCCACGTCGTCGCCGCGCTGATCCGCCGCTTCCACGAGGCCAAGGTTGCGGGCGCCGGAAGCGTCGTCGTGTGGGGCACCGGCACGCCGCGGCGCGAATTCCTCTATGTCGACGACATGGCGGATGCCTGCGTGCACCTGATGAAGACCTATTCGGCTGCCGAGCTGATCAACATCGGCAGCGGCGAGGACATCACCATCGCCGAATTCGCGCGCGTCGTTGCCGAGGTCGTCGGCTACCGCGGCGAGATCTCCTTCGACACCTCGCGGCCCGACGGCACGCCGCGCAAGCTGCTCGATGTCAGCCGCCTCACGAAACTCGGCTGGCGCGCGACGACCTCGCTTCACGATGGCTTGAAGCGCGCCTATGCGGCGTATCAGGCCGTAGCGCCCGTGACAGAGCAAGAGTAGGAACCTTCGCCGCAAGCACGAGTTGGCCGGTCGGGCAGGGCGAAAAGCCACACGAGGCCGACCGTGCAGCCAGGCCTGCGCGTGCGCAGCACCGCGCAAATCAACGAGGCGCGCGGCCGTCCCGTMGGCGTCGCCTCGACAAGTCAGGTACGCTGCCCGTCGGCGACGACACCGGCAACACGGTGTGGCGGGTGAGCGCGGCGCATCCGCAGCTCACGCAGCGATAGGTTTGCCGGCTGGAGATGTTTTTTCAATGCCAGGGAGATTGACGATGGGCCTTGCTCAATATGCGATCGTACCGGTCAAGGACGAATGGGGCGTGCTGCACGACGGCAACATCAACGGCAGATATGCCACCAAGGAATCGGCATTCGAATCGGCGGTGGCGGCCGCCTCGCTGGCGCTGCGCCAGGGCCATGAGGTCCATGTCAGCGTCCC
>NZ_JBFUES010001400.1:0-1461 GCF_056403875.1 Bradyrhizobium sp. P2_E8 | reverse complement strand
CTCTTAAACTCTTCCGAGTTTTGCTCCTGATTTTCTTGTTGGCGTTTCTTGTTGGAATTCTTGTCGAACGTTTCTCGTTGGTGCCGTCAGCTTCGATCGCAAGTCACGCGAAGCGCGGCAAATTGGTAGCGCGATCAGATCATGATTGATCGCGTCTGTCGAGAAAGCCCGAATGGCGATCGTCTAGAACTAACGTTGTGCCCGAAAGCGTGGCAGCGCCTCTGGTGCCACGCGCCGGAGGTGAGCCGCGGCTGCTCCTTTTGCGACGCACACGTAACGCGAACCGGCCTGGAACGATCCGTGCGCAATTACGCCGCAGTTTCGAATAAGCCTGCATAACCGCTTCGCGCGAAAGACTTTTCGGGCGTGGACAGCAATTGGCTGCGTCTGGACCTCGAAGCGGCGGAAACGGTAGTGTTGCAACCGGCGGGTGGCTTCCACCCGGACAGGCCAATCAGTTCGACGATGGAGACGAGAATGATCAACCCGGCGCCGCCAACGCGGCTTTACCTGCGACGATGGCTCGCGCTGGGGTCCGTGCTCGCGCTGCTGCTCGGCGCAGCCGCAGTCGCGAACGCTCAAGGATTGGTCAAAGGCGTTCAGGAGGGGGCGGCAGCCGGGAACAAGGCGGCGGGTCCGGTCGGTGGCGTGCTCGGCGGTGCGATCGGCGGCGTGGTCGGCGTTTTCACCGGCGTGCTCGGTGTCGGCAACAACGGCAATCAGGCGCCGGCGGCCAAGGACGCAAACGCAAACAAGGACGCCAACAAGGACGCCAAGCAGCAGCAGGGCGCCGGCAAGGACAAGGAAGCCAAGAGCGCCAAGGCGGGCAAGGGTGCCAAGGCGAGCAAGGAAGCCAAGAATGCGCCGCAGGACAACAAGGATGTCACGGTCCTCACCCAGAGCGGCGCGCCGCAACAGAGCGCCGAGCAGATCGTCGCCAACAGCGATTCCTATATCGAGCGGATCAAGACCGAGCTGAATCTCACCTCTGATCAGGAGAAGCACTGGTACGGGTTCTCCAGCGCCATGCACTACCTTGGACATAATGGTGCAGAGCGGCTCAACCTCCGGGTTGCGCGCGCCAAGCGGGATCCGCCCGACGACATTATCGAGCAGATGCGCAACGAGGCGCAGTTCCTGATCGACCGGGCGGCCGACCAGCGCAATGTCGCCGATGCCGCCGAACCGCTCTATTCGAGCCTCGACGACAAGCAGAAGCAGGTCTTCATCCAGGAGATGGTACGCCTCAGCCACGAGCGCGGGTTGGATTGATCAAGTTGAATCGGATCGCCGGCGTCCGAATTAACGGCGCCCGCCACGAATTCGTGAATCCTCTCCGTAATTCGGGTATGGTTAGCTTCGCAAGCTGACTGCGGGGTTGATATGGCGGACAGACTCTCCGTTTTCCTGGTCGAAGACGAGGCGTTGATCCGGATGATGATGGCTGACATGGTGGAGGAG
>NZ_JBFUES010001399.1:0-1462 GCF_056403875.1 Bradyrhizobium sp. P2_E8 | reverse complement strand
CGATCAAGGAAGCGGAAATCGCCAAGGAATCCATCAAGGACACGGAAACAAAAGGGCCGGTTGCCGAAACCAAAGAGCCGGCTGAAATGACCAATGATTCAACGAAGATCGAAGCCTCAACAGGCAGCTGACAAGACAGGCGCGACCCATGGCAAGTGAAATTCTGATTGTCGATGATGAGGCCGATATTCGGGATCTCGTTGCGGGCATCCTCGAGGACGAGGGGTTCGTCACCCGGACCGCACGCGACAGCGACTCGGCGTTGGCCGAAATCGCCAACCGCAGGCCGCATCTGGTGTTCCTCGACATCTGGCTCCAGGGCTCCAAGCTCGACGGCTTGCAACTCCTGGAGCAGGTCAAGAAGGACAATGCCGATCTGCCGGTCGTGATGATCTCCGGCCACGGCAACATCGAGACCGCGGTCGCCGCGATCAAGCGCGGCGCCTACGACTTCATCGAGAAGCCGTTCAAGGCGGACCGGCTGATCCTGGTCGCCAACCGCGCGCTGGAGAACTCGCGGCTGAAGCGCGAGGTCAAGGAGCTGAAGCAGCTCGCGCCGAGCGCAAGCTCGCTGGTCGGCCGCTCGCCCAGCATGAACCAGCTGCGCCAGACCATCGAGCGCGCGGCCAAGGCCAACAGCCGCATCCTGATCGTCGGCCCCGCCGGCGCCGGCAAGGAGCTGACTGCGCGCACGCTGCACACCGCCTCGGGTCGCGCCGACGGTCCCTTCGTCGTCATCAACGCTGCCGCGATCACGCCCGAGCGGATGGAGYACGAGCTGTTCGGCGTCGAGCAGTCCAATGGCGAGCAGCCGCGCAAGCCCGGTGCGCTCGAGGAAGCGCATGGCGGCACGCTCTTCATCGACGAGATCGCGGACATGCCGCGCGAGACCCAGAACAAGATCCTGCGCGTGCTGGTCGAGCAGTCGTTCCAGCGCGTCGCCGGCACCGCCAAGGTGCAGGTCGACGTGCGCATCATCTCCTCGACGGCGCGCAACCTGGAGGAGGAGATCGCGGCCGGCCATTTCCGCGAGGACCTCTATCATCGCCTCTCGGTGGTGCCGATCCGCGTGCCCGCACTCTCGGAGCGGCGCGAGGATATTCCGGAACTGATCGACTACTTCATGGAGCAGATCTCGGCCGGCAGCGGCCTGCCCAAGCGGCAGATCGGGCAGGACGCGATGGCGGTGCTGCAATCGCATGTCTGGCCCGGCAACGTGCGCCAGCTTCGCAACAACGTTGAGAGAGTCATGATTCTGGCCGCAGGCGGACCGGAAGTGATCATCACCGCCGACATGTTGCCGCAGGACGTGGGCTCCATGGTGCCGGCGATGCCGACCAGCAACAATGGTGAGCACATCATGGGCCTGCCGCTGCGCGAAGCGCGCGAAGTGTTCGAGCGCGACTATTTGATTGCACAGATCAGCCGTTTTTCAGGAAATATTTCTCGTACGGCCGAGTTC
>NZ_JBFUES010001398.1:0-1463 GCF_056403875.1 Bradyrhizobium sp. P2_E8 | reverse complement strand
GCATAGAAGCGCCCGCGCCGGTCGACCGAACGCGCTGCATGGAATCCGAGCACGGCGCGTTTGGTGACACAGATGCGCTCGCCCGGCACGATGCTCAGCACCAGCGTGCAGGCGGAAAGGCAGGGGCCGTCGATCACCACGCGCTCGCCGCTCTCGCGCACCTTCTCGAACAGGTCGAGGAACGGCCCGACCTGTCCGCCCGGTGACTGGATGATGCGGATTTCGGCGGCAACGGGTGTGGAGGCGAGCAGGGCGGTCGCGAGCATCAGGGCTTTGACCAAGGCAGCACGTTGCATCGTACTCTCCGCACATTCGACGTCGTAGGTTGGGCAAAGCCACCGGGTCGCGCGAGTGCGCGCCCGATGACAGGCTCCGCGTGCCCGCCAATGGCACCACAAATCCGCAGAAGGTGGCGGGCACGGCGCTTCGCGCCCTTGCCCATCCCGCAAATCCCGTGCCTACCCGTTGCGCCGTTGCCCGCGCAGCGTCGGCAGGCCAATGCCGGCTGCATCAAAGCCGCCATCGACGGCCAAAATTTGGCCGGTGATGTAGCTCGCGCTTCCCGAGCACAGAAAGAAGACCGCCTCCGCGAGCTCCTCCTCGAGACCGTAGCGGTTGAGCGGAATGGCGTCGTGATAGTCGGCGCGGATCTCCTTGGTGTGCACCTGCTTCGCCATCGCGGTGTCGACCGGCCCCGGCGCAACCGCGTTGACGCGGATGTTGAGCGAGGCGAGCTCGACCGCGAGCTGCTTGGTCAGGTGCGCGAGCCCCGCTTTGCTGGTGCCGTAGGCCGCGCGCAAGGTCGAGGCGCGCACCGCCGAGATCGAGGTGATGTTGACGATGGCGCCGCCGTCGCTGTCGCGCATCAAGGGCACCGCGGCCTTGGTGCAGAGGAACGGGCCGGTGAGGTTGACCTCGAGCACGCGGCGCCAGTCGGTATCCGGCGTCTCCATCAGCGGCGCGAACACGGCGATGCCGGCATTGTTGACGAGCGCATCGAGCCGGCCGAACCTCCGCTCGATCGTCGTCATCGCGGCGCCGACCGCGGCCGCATCGGAGACGTCGCAGGTCAGCGCGAGCGTCGCCTCGTTCTGGCCAATCTCGGCGACCGCGCGGCCGAGCAGCTCCCCCTCGATGTCGAGCAGCGCCACGCGCCAGCCCTCGCCAAGGAACTTCTTCGCGGTCGCAAGCCCGATGCCGCGCGCGGCTCCGGTGACGAGGGCGACTTTTTGCGGGGCCTGCGGCATTTGCTAGTCTGTCCTGTGTTCGAAAGGCTGTTCCCACGCGAGGGCCGGCCCCTTTTACTTCGCTTTCGTCCTTACAAGAAAGGGCCTGAAGCCATGCCCATCGATCCCGGCGCGACCCCGCTCGAGGAATGGCGGCCCGGTGTGACGACCCGCATGGTGACCTCCGCGCGCAATGGCGCGGCCGCGCTCTGCATCTTCGAGCAATGGGTCGCCCCC
>NZ_JBFUES010001397.1:0-1472 GCF_056403875.1 Bradyrhizobium sp. P2_E8 | reverse complement strand
CAGCATGACCGCGCACAGCGACAGCAGCGTCATGGTCAGGAAGTTGCCGATCGACGGCGAGTAGTTGATGGCGCGCACCGCCTCCGGCGTCTTCATCGCGCGCTCGATCAGTTCATGCGGCGAGAACATCCAGAATGTGACGAAGATGYCGGCGGCGAGGAAGGCGACCAGCTTGACGATGGATTCGGTCGCGACCGCCAGCATCAGGCCGTGCTGATGCTCGGTGGCGTCGGTCTGCCGCGTGCCGAACAGCACGGCGAAGGCCGCCATCGCCAGCGTCACCATCAGCGCCATGTCGCCGAGGATCGGGATGTGGGAGAAGGCCTGATCCTCGCTCAGGATCGTCTCCAGCGAGGAGGCGACCGCCTTGAGCTGGAGCGCGATGTAGGGCACCGAGCCGATGATCGCGATCAGCGCCACGGTCGCCGCCACCGCCTGACTCTTGCCGTAGCGGGCGCCGATGAAGTCGGCGATCGAGGTAATGTTGTGGGCCTTGGCGAGCTGGATCACGCGGCGGAGTACGCCGGCGCCGAGCCCGATCATCAGGATCGGGCCGACATAGATGGCGAGGAAGTCGGTGGACGTGCGGGTRGCAAAACCGACCGAGCCGAAGAAGGTCCAGGAGGTGCAGTAGATCGCCAGCGACAGCGGATAGATCAGCCCGGAGGCACGTCGGGGCCCGGCCTGCGAGCGGCGGTCGCCATGGCTCGCCACCAGGAACAGGAAGCCGATATAGCCAAAGGCGGCGGCAATCACGCCCCAGTCGTGCAGCATGGCGAGCGTGCTTCTCCCAGGGCGCGACGGCGCCCGATCTCATTTTCCCTGCAAATCTAGCGCGTTGGGTGGGCGCAAGCGACAGCGAAATGCCGGGCCCGGGGCGGGAACTGGGGTTGTCGTTAAGTTGGTCGCTTGAGGCTCACCGAGAGAGTCCCCGTGTGGCACCCCCCTCCCTGACCCTCCCCCGCAAGGGGGGGTGGGAATGGAGAGAACGTCGCTTGTTGCGACAAAGGCGACACCAACACGGCGTCGAGCAGTTGCGCTTAATCAATGTGAGGCAGCCACAACCGTCTCGCTCCCTCCCCCCTTGCGGGGGAGGGTTGGGGAGGGGGGTGCCCCGGGGACGGTGTGTGTGGATGGAGAGGCGAAGAGGCCTACTCCGCCGCCAGCGACTTTTCGCGGAGCGGCAGGCCGAGGCGGTCCCATACTTGCAGCAGCGCTTCGGCGAGCTGATCGATCAGGCCGTCGTCGTGATAGGGCGAGGGCGTGATGCGCAGGCGCTCGGTGCCCTTGGCGACGGTCGGATAGTTGATCGGCTGGATGTAGATGCCGTGCTCTTCCAGCAGGAGGTCGGAGGCCTGCTTGCACTTCTCGGCATCGCCGATGAACAGCGGCACGATGTGGGTGTCGCTCGACATCACCGGGAGGCCGGCGGCGTTGAGGATCGCCTTGACGCGGGCGGCGCGGTCCTGGTG
>NZ_JBFUES010001396.1:0-1475 GCF_056403875.1 Bradyrhizobium sp. P2_E8 | reverse complement strand
ACGTCGAGCGCGGTGGTCGGCTCGTCGGCGATCAGAAGATCCGGGCCGCAGGCGAGCGCGATGGCGATCATCACGCGCTGACGCATGCCGCCCGACAGCTGATGCGGGTAATCCTTCACGCGTCGCTGGGGCGCAGGGACGCGGACGCTCGCCAGCGCCTCGACCGCCAGCTGGTCGGCCTCGCGCCAGCTCTTGCCCTGATGCAGCACGAACATCTCGGCGATCTGCCGTCCCACCGGCGAGACCGGATTCAGCGCCGTCATCGGCTCCTGGAAAATCATGGCGATGCGATTGCCGCGCAGCGCCCGCTGCCCGGCAGCTGGGAGCCGCTGGATCTCCCGCCCCTCAAACCGGATGACGCCGCCGCCGATCGACAAGGGCGGCCGCAACAGGCCGATCAAGGCCAGCGCCGTGATGCTCTTGCCGCAGCCRGATTCGCCGACCAGGCCGAACGTCTCGCCCCGATCGATGCGGAACGAAACGCCCTCCACGGCGGGAACCTGGCCGGAACCGTGGTTGAGGTCGATGCGCAAATCCTCGACTTCGATCAGCGGCGAGCCCGTCATGTGCGCCGGCTCCGCGATTGCGGATCGAGAATGTCGCGCAGGCCATCGCCGAGCAGGTTGAGGCCGAGCACCGTCAGGAAGATGGCAAGGCCGGGAAACACCGAGAGCCACGGCGCCGTGGTGATCTGGTCGCGGGCTTCCGACAGCATGCTGCCCCAGCTTGGAAAAGGCGGGCGGACGCCGAGGCCGAGGAACGACAACGCGGCTTCGGACAAGACCGCGCTGCCCATGCCAAGCGTGCCGATGACGACGATGGGTCCGAGCATGTTCGGCAAGAGCTGCGTGATCATGATGCGCACATCGCCGTAGCCGAGCACGGTTGCGGCCTGCACGTAGCCCTGGCTCCTCAGCGACAGCGCCGAGGCCCGTGCGAGGCGGCAGGTGAAGGACCAGTTGGTCAGCCCGAGTGCGATGAGCAGGCTGGTCAGGCCGGGGCCGAGCACCGCCATGATGGCGAGCGCGAAGATCAGCGAGGGGATCGCGAGCATCAGATTGGTCAGGCCATTGACGACATCGTCCCACCAGCCGCCAAAATAGCCGGCGCTCAGGCCCAGCGCGACGCCGATGACGCTGTTGATGAGCTGGGAGACGATGCCGACGGTCAGCGAGACGCGTGCGCCGTACAGGACGCGGGAATAGATGTCGCGGCCCTGCCCGTCGGTGCCGAACCACCACGTCCAGCTCGGGGGCTCCTCCGCATTCATCAGGTTGGCGTCCATGACGGGGTCGGTGTGCGCCAGCCAGGGCGCGAGCAGGCCGACGACGATCGCAAGCGCGAACAACGATCCGCCGATGACGAGATTGGCGCGGAGCTTCATGCGTATCTGATCCTGGGATCGATCACGCCGTAGAGCACGTCGATCAGCAGATTGATCGCGAGAAAGAACAGCACCACCACGAGAATGGAGC
>NZ_JBFUES010001395.1:0-1477 GCF_056403875.1 Bradyrhizobium sp. P2_E8 | reverse complement strand
CTTCTCGATCCTCGCCCGGGCGAGCATTGCGCTGCGCACCGGATCCTGGTCATAGCTGCGGCCGGGCAGCGCCTTGGTCTCGTCGCTGCGCGGCTCGAGGTCCATCAGCACGTCGATCGGATGGGTGAGGCTCGCGGGGGCGATGGGCTTGTCGCTGTAGTCCCGGATCTGCGACTTCGGGAAGCCGGCGGCCGCGATCGCGGCCTGCGCCGCAACGAGCTCGTTCGGCTGCAGCCGGGCGACCCAGCCGGCCACCACGAAATCGGTCTTGAAGGCGTAGATCGCCGAGCGCAGCGGCTCCAGCATGTTGGGCTTGAGCACCGATGGCGCGCGGAACAGGCCGGAGGCGACACGCGCGAGCAGCTCGCGCTCGGTCAGCCGGTCCTGCACCAGGCTCGCATGGACGTCGATCGCACGCGCGAGCGCGATCCGGTCCAGCGCCAGCTCCTGGTCGTGGACGCGATAGGCGGCAAGCCCGGAAAGCAAGGCTCCGAGCAGAGCAATGAAGCCGATGATGAAACCCAGCCGGACCACGCGACTACTCAGACGGAAGCAGGAGGTCGGCAATAAACACGGAGCATATGAACGCCGCTCGAACGGCCAAGTGCCGAAACAGGATGAACCCCGATGGCGGAGATAATGGAGGAGGAGGCATCAGTACGCAACTTGGGTCGCCTGAAAAGCTTAATCCGCCCGGCCGGTCGTCCGGCCGGAATGGATTTGCCCCGGGTACCGGAGGTAACCAATCGCCGTGTCCGGAATTTGTTCCGCGGATACGGTCCTGCCTCAGGCGTTAACGGCGGAAAACGCCTGTGCCAAGTCGTCGCGTCCGTCAGCCCGCCCGTTTCAGGCCGCCTTTGGCCTCGATGAAGCCGACGATGCGGTCGAGCCCCTCGCTCTTCTTCAGGTTGGTCATGACAAAGGGGCGCGCGCCGCGCATCCGCTTGGCATCCGTCTCCATCTTCTCCAGGGAGGCGCCGACATGGGGGGCAAGATCGATCTTGTTGATGACCAGGAGGTCGGACCGGGTGATGCCGGGGCCGCCCTTGGACGGGATCTTGTCGCCGGCCGCCACGTCGATCACGTAGATGGTGAGGTCGGCAAGCTCCGGGGAAAAAGTGGCAGCGAGATTGTCACCGCCGGACTCGATCAGCACGAGGTCGAGGCCGGGGAATTTCGCGCGCATGTCCGCGACCGCTGCGAGGTTCATCGAGGCATCTTCGCGGATCGCGGTGTGCGGGCAGCCGCCGGTCTCGACGCCGGCAATGCGATCCGGCGTCAGCGAGCCCGAACGCACCAGGAATTCCGCATCCCATTTGGTGTAGATGTCGTTGGTGATTGCCGCTATGTCGTAGCGGTCGCGCATGGTCTTGCAGAGCAGATCCATCAGCGCGGTCTTGCCCGATCCGACCGGACCGCCGACGCCGACACGCAAGGGACCGTGAGATTTCGACATGTAGCTCGCTCTCTCCTAGTG
>NZ_JBFUES010001394.1:0-1478 GCF_056403875.1 Bradyrhizobium sp. P2_E8 | reverse complement strand
GGCGGCGGAGATCTTCCACGCCGCGCCGCATGTCCATATCCTGGCCACGAGCCGCGAAGCCCTGCGTGTCGAGGGAGAGCAGGTCTATCGGTTGGCGCCGCTTGCCGTTCCGCCTGACGGTGCCGGACTGACGGCTGCCGCCGCACAGACCTATCCCGCGCTTCAGCTGTTCCTCGAACGGGCGACCGCCGGCGGCGCGCAGATCGCGCTCGACGATGGCAATGCTGCGATCGTCGCCGGCATCTGCCGCAGGCTCGACGGCATGGCCCTGGCGATCGAGCTCGCCGCCGGCCGGGTCGAGGCCTACGGCCTGGAGCAGACAGCGGCCCTGCTCGACGAACGCCTCAATCTGCTGTGGCAGGGGCAGCGCACCGCGCCGCCGCGGCAGAAGACATTGCGGGCGACGCTGGACTGGAGCTACGGGCTCCTGTCCGACATCGAGCGCCTCGTGCTGCGCAGGCTCGCGGTCTTCGCCGGCCATTTCACCATCGACGCCGCGCTCGAGGTCGTGCCGGACGACCGTGTCGACCGCGCCCGCCTGTTCGACGCCATCGACAGCCTCGTCGCCAAGTCGATGGTCGCACCGCGACCGATCGGCGCGATGATGCGCTACCGGCTGCTCGACACGACGCGCGCCTATCTGCTCGAGATCGAGCCTGATGACGCGGCGCTCGCGGCCCGTCACGCGACCTACTACCGGCGGTGGCTGGAACAGGCCGGTACGACATGGGCGACGGTGCCGAGCGCCGACGAGCGCGCGATCCACTTCTCCGCGCTTCACAACGTGCGCGCCGCGCTGGACTGGTGCTTTGGCGCGAACGGCGATGTGGGCATCGGCATAGCGCTCGCCGCTGCGGCAGCTCCCATCTTTCTCGCGATGTCATTGCTGATCGAATGCCGGCGCTGGTCGGAACGGGCGCTGCTTGCGATCGATCCTTCCACGCACGGCGACGCCGAGGAAATGCACATCCAGGCCGCCCTCGGACTGACCCTGATGTTCACGCGCGGCGGCAGCGAAGCGGCGCGCGGCGCATTGAGCAGAAGCCTTGCGATCGCGCAGGCGCGCGGCGACGCGCCGAACCAGCTTCAGCTGCTCGGCCGCATGCATATCTTCCACGAGCGGATGGGACAGTTCGATGCCGCGCTTGGTTACGCACGGCAGAGCCTCACAGTCGCCGAGACGCTGGGCGATGCCGCGTCCATCGGGCTCGCCCACTCGCTCCTGGGTGTCTCGCTGCATCTGGCCGGCGAGCATCGCGACGCGCTGAACATGCTGAAGGCGGCCTGGCAGGGTCCGGGTACGGAACGGATCAGCACGGTCCATGGCTTCGATCACCGCAACCGGGCCGGCATCTCGCTCGCGCGAGAGCTCTGGCTGCAGGGCCGGCCCTTGGATGCGCGGCAGCTGGCGCGACAGACGGTCACCGAGGCCGCGCAGATGGAGCATCCGATCACGCTCTGCATCGCGCTGATATGGC
>NZ_JBFUES010001393.1:0-1479 GCF_056403875.1 Bradyrhizobium sp. P2_E8 | reverse complement strand
GCTTGGTCATCTGGTAGGCGAGATCCTCCGACACTGCCGAGCTCGTCACGAGATAGTTGACCACGGCCGCGGTCGGCACGTCCTTGTCCTGGCCCGTATAGGTGTTGGCCGGGATGGTCGCCGCGATGAAGGGCGGGCCGATCTTGTCGACGGTCTCCTTCGGCACCGACACCACCGTGATCGGGCTCGAGGTCGAGAGATCCTTCAGCGAGGCAACACCGAGCCCGGCCGATTGCAGCGTCGCACCCAACTGGCGGTTCTTCATGAGATCGACGGATTCGGCGAACGGCAGATACTCCACCTTGCCGAGGTCCTTGTAGCTCATGCCGGCGGCGCTGAGGATCGCGCGGGAATTCAGCTCGGTGCCCGACTTGGGCGCGCCGACCGACAGGCTCTTGCCCTTGAGGTCCGCCAGCGTCTTGATGCCGCTCTCGGTGGTCGCGACGATCTGGATGTAGTTCGGATAGATCGCGCCGATGGTCCTGAGCTTGTCGAGCTTGGACTTGAAGCCCGCTTCCTCGTCGCCGTCCCAGGCGGCCTTGAGCGAATCGCCCAGCGTGAACGCGAGCTCGCCGCGGCCCTGCTGGAGCAGGATCAGATTCTCGACCGACGCCTTGGTGGCCTGTACCTGCGTCTTCACGTTCGGAATCTTGTCGCCGTAGATCTTCCCGATCGCGACCCCGAGCGGATAATAGACGCCGGAGGTGCCTCCGGTCAGCACGTTGATGAAGGATTGCGCATGCGCGCAAGGCGCCGACGCCGCCAGAGCAAGAGCCGCGGCCACGCCGAAAATCGTCCGTTTCATGATTTCTGTACTCCCCAAACCGGCGGGGAAATTGGCCGGATGAGGGGAGCGGGTCAACCCATCCAATAGGCAAAACAGGACTGCGGCAAATGGCCGTTCCGGCTCAGCTTTTAGGGAACCCGGCGGGTGCGGCGAGGTGGCGCAGCCGCCCGCAGCACATCCTTCGAGACGCCCGCCTGCGGCGGGCCCTCAGGATGAGGACGGGGTGCGTGGCGACAATTTCGGCAGGCAAAGCTGCCGCTCAGCCTCATCCTGAGGAGACCGCGGAGCGGTCGTCTCGAAGGACGAGGCGCTCGCTCAAGCTCCGCCAAGCTCATTGCGATAGCTCCCCCGCAAGCGGAAGAGGGAGCGCACCGTCACTGGCAAGCCGCTACTGGAACGTCATGTCCAGGCACTTGGAGATGTCGGAGCCGAGGCCGGAGGAGATGGTGATGCAGCCGCGCACCTTCTGTGCGGTGACGTCGGCCGCCCAGATCGAGTAGCCGCCGGGACCGAAGAACGAATTGGTGTTCGGCGGCTCGGTCTCGGTGGCGTCGAAATCGTAATGGCCGTCGGTCTCGAAGATGCGCGGCTTCTTGGTGCAACCGCCGTCGGTCTGGACGTTGATGACTTCCTTGTTGTCCCGGGTCAGCGCCAGCGAGACCTGGCAGCGGAAATATTCCGAGGTCCTGGTG
>NZ_JBFUES010001392.1:0-1480 GCF_056403875.1 Bradyrhizobium sp. P2_E8 | reverse complement strand
GCGGTTATCTCGTAGACCACATCGCGGCGCGCGACCTGATCTGGGTCATCGTCGCGTGGGCCGTCGTTGCGGTCGCAGCCGGCCTGCGGCTTCAGCCGCTCGACGATGTCAGGCGGAGGACGACGGAGACGCATGCCGGCAAGACGCTGCTGCACGATGCCGCCTTCTGGGCCATGATCGCCTCGGCGGCTCTGATCCAGAGCAGCCACATCGCCTTTTACACGTTCTCGGCCATCACCTGGCAGCTCCATGGTCTCGCCGGCCTGACGATCGCGGCGCTGTGGACGCTGGGTGTGATCGCCGAGATCGTCGTGTTCGCGCTGTCGCCGCGCTTCTCGCTGCATCCATCCACGCTGATGGCGATCGGCGGCCTGAGCGCCGTGGTGCGCTGGATCGTCACCGCGAGCGAGCCGTCGCTGGCGTGGCTCGCGATCGTGCAGCTCGGCCACGGCCTCTCCTTCGGCATGACCATGGTCGGCACCATGAACCTCCTGGTGCAGCGCGTGCCGTCGCATCAGATCGCGCGGGGGCAGGGCTACTACGCCGCCTGCAACGGGGTGCTGGGAGCTGCGACCTCGATCGCGTCAGGCGCGATCTACGCCCGCATCGGCGAGGGCCTGTATTACGTCATGGCCGCGATGGCCGCGGCCGGCGCGGTCCTGATCTGGTCGGCGCGGCATCGGCTCAAGGCTCATCCCCACAGCGAGGACTCCGGCGGATAGACCAGGCTGTCATCATAGCGCAGGCCGTGATCGCGGTCGCGCGCCAGCAGCAGCGGGCCGTCGAGATCGACGAAGCGAGCCTGCGGCGTCACCAGCATCGCGGGGGCCATCGACAGCGAGGTCGCGACCATGCAGCCGATCATGATCTCGAAGCCGAGCGCCTGCGCCGCATCTGCCATCGCGAGCGCCTCGGTGAGGCCGCCGGTCTTGTCGAGCTTGATGTTCACGGCATCGTAGCGCTCGCGCAAGGGAGCGAGGGAGATGCGGTCATGCACGCTCTCGTCGGCGCAGACCATGAGCGGCCGCTTGATCCGCGCCAGCGCGTCGTCCTTGCCGGCCGGCAGCGGCTGCTCGACCAGGGTGACGCCGACGGCGTCGCAGGCGGCGAGATTGTGCTCGAGATTGGCCTCGGTCCAGGACTCGTTGGCATCCACGATCAGCTCGGATTCGGGGGCCGCCTTGCGCACCGCCGCGATCCGCTCCGGATCGCCGTCGCCGCCGAGCTTGATCTTGAGCAGCGGCCGGTGCGCCGCTTTCGCGGTCGCCGCGGCCATGGCCTCGGGGGTGCCCAGCGAGATCGTGTAGGCGGTGGTGCGCTCGCCCGGGACCGGGCGGTCGAGCAGGTTCCAGGCCCGCAGGCCCGCTGCCTTGGCCTCGAGGTCGATCAGGGCGCAATCCAGCGCGTTGCGGGCCGCGCCCGGCGGCATGGCGGCCTGCAGCGCCTGGCGGGTGATACCGCCCGCCACGGCCGCCTGCAT
>NZ_JBFUES010001391.1:0-1481 GCF_056403875.1 Bradyrhizobium sp. P2_E8 | reverse complement strand
GGCCAATACTGGTTGCTGTAGGCATTCCAGGTCTTCGAATCGTTGTCCTGCGCCACCGGATAGGTGATGCCGTGACGCTTCAGGGCGGCCTGCACATTGGAGGCCGAGCGCTCGAACGGGAATTCCGGCGTGTGCACGCCGACCACCACCAGGCCCTTGTCCTTGTATTTTGCGTAGAGGTCGGTGACGTGCGGCAACGTGTTGACGCAGTTGACGCAGCCATAGGTCCAGAAGTCGACCAGCACGACCTTGCCGCGGAGATCGGCGATGCTGAGCGGTTTCGAGTTGAACCAGGTGCTGATCCCGGTGAAGTCGGGCGCGGTCTGCTGGCTTGCGGCGGCGGTGACGACAGGTGTGGCGCGCGCGGCCTCGTCGCAGATGCCGGGGATGACGGCGCCTGTCACGGCCATGCCGATCAGGGCGGCGGATACGGCGAGCAGTTTCAAGGTCATGGAAGCGTCCTCCGTTGTGATGCGAAGCGATCACAGGCCGATCTGGCCGGTGGGATAGAATCCGGTGAGCCACGCCACGATCAGCGTGTCGTATTGGAAATAGGCGGCGAGCGCGAAGCCGATCACGACGACGCCAAAACCCTGCTGCAGGCGCGGCGAGATGCGCGCGAGGCTGCGCACGCGCGTGGTCGCGGCCTGTCCGCCATAGGCAATCGCGAGCATCGGGATCGCCGCGCCGATGGCGTAGGCGACCAGCAGCGTGCTGGCCCAGGCAAGATTCTTCGACGTCGCCACCAGCGTCAGGATCGATCCGAGCACGGGCCCTGCGCAGGGCGTCCAGACCAGGCCGAGCGTGGTGCCGAGGATGAGCCCGCCAAGCGCGCCCTCGCGTTGCACGACGCTGGAAGCCCCGAGATCGAGCCAGCCATTGAGCCGGATCGACAGCCATTCGAACGGCGCCGGCCACAGCATCAGGAGGCCGAAGCCGAGCAGCAGGATCGATGCGGCCTCGCGCAGCACGTTCGGATCGAAGTCGAACAGCCGCGTGATCGCGCCGAGCAGCAGTGCGGTCGCGGAGAACGACATGACGAAGCCGAGCGCGATCATCGCAGGGCGCAAATGTCCCGCGCGCCCGATCGAGGCGCCGAGCAGGATCGGCAGCATCGGCAGCGTGCACGGCGCGGCGATGGTGAGGATGCCGGCAAGGACGGCGAAGATCAGGTCGAACATGGGGCACTCGTGAAGGAGGTCACGAGGGCAGTTCGGGATGGATGTATCAGTCGTTACGTGGCGTCACGCCTTCGTGACGGGCAACGCTGCTCGCCCCGATGTCGGTGCGCTCCCTCCCCCCGCAAGGGGGGAGGGAATGAGCGTGCCGCCCTCACTCAAGCTGAGAGGTGCACCGAGCCCATGTTTGGACCCGGCACCCCCAAACACAAAACGACCCGGAGGGGGGCATCCCGTCCGGGTCGCTAGAGGTCTTGGGAGGTTTAAGCAAAATCGTATGAGAGCTTTATAGGAGGGAAGTTT
>NZ_JBFUES010001390.1:0-1483 GCF_056403875.1 Bradyrhizobium sp. P2_E8 | reverse complement strand
ACAGGCGTCGGCAGTCCCTTCCCCTGCGCCCATTCCTGGAGCACGGTCTTGGGATCGCGCAACGGACGCCGCGGCTTGTGCATCCGCTCGGTCCAGTTGCGTTTGACGAATTCGGCCGCAGCCGCATGGCCGCCGTCGAGGAAGATGGCGCCGATCACGGCCTCGCAGATGTCGCCGAGCACGCTCTTGCGCAAGCGGGCGTCGGCGCTGGGGCCGACCGAGCCGAGCTTGATGTCGTCGAGCAGCCCGAGCGATTTTGCGACGTCCGCGCAGCTCTCCTTGCGCACCAGTTCGGCGAGCCGCTTGGACAGCTCGCCTTCGTCGGCGTTCGGGAAGGCATGGTAGAGCATGTCGGAAACGACCAACCCGAGCACGTGGTCGCCGAGGAATTCCAGCCGCTGATAGCTGTCGCCGCGCTTGCGCCCGGACTTCAGCGCCGAGACATGCGTGATCGCCTGGATCAGCTGGTTCGGATCCGCAAAGCTGTAACCAATGCGCGCCTCGAGTGCCGCATTCGCGTCAGTCGCCTTGGCCTTGCGTACCCGCTTCTTCTTCGCAGGCGTCTTCGGTGCAGCTTCGCCCTCAGGAGCGGCTTGCGCCTCGATAGGTTGGGTCGCGATGTCCTTGGCTTCGTCTTTCATCGGACGATTTTGAAGAAGCGATTCCAGCGCACCGCCCACGGCCAGCGCCAGAACATCCAGGCATGCTCGCCTTCGGCGATGGAGAAGAAGATCATCTGGGCGCGGCCGATCAAATTCTCCTGCGGCACATAACCGACCTGGCCGAGGAAGCGGCTGTCGGTGGAATTGTCGCGATTGTCGCCCATCATGAAGAAATGGCCGGCCGGCACCGTGTAGACGTTGGTGGTGTCCATGTAGCCGTTGTCGGCGCAATCCAGCGTCTCATAGGACACGCCGTTCGGCAGCGTTTCCTTCCAGCGCTTCACCCGGGAGATGCCGCCGCCTTCGGAGCCGCACGGATCCTCGCCGACATATTCGCTCATGCGCTGCCGCTCGACCGGGGTGTCGTTGATGTAGAGCAGCCCGTCCTTCATCTGGACGCGGTCGCCGGGAAGCCCGATCACGCGCTTGATGTAGTCGGTGGAATCGTCCTTGGGCAGGCGAAACACGACGATGTCGCCGCGGTTCGGGTCCGAGCCCCAGAGCCGTCCCGAGAACAGCGGCGGCGAGAACGGGATCGAGTAGTGGCTATAGCCGTAGGAATATTTCGAGACGAACAGATAGTCGCCGACCAGCAGCGTCGCCTTCATCGAGCCGGACGGGATGTTGAACGGCTGGAACAGAAAGGTGCGGATCACGAGCGCGATCAGGAGAGCGTGGATCACGACCCGGATCGTTTCGCCGACGCCGCTTTCAGTTTTCGTTCCCGAAGTCACGCTCATTGCTCTCTCAATTCCGGCCGGCGATCACAGAGCGCCCTCCTCCCGCGAACAGCCCATCGCTTCGCGGCCCAAGGAGATTGT
>NZ_JBFUES010001389.1:0-1486 GCF_056403875.1 Bradyrhizobium sp. P2_E8 | reverse complement strand
CTTCGGGATCGTCTTCAGTGCCTTGGCATGATTCTCCGGCGTCGCCCGCGTGATCTCCATCGTCGCGCCCGGCGGATAGGCGCCGATCACGCAAAAGTCGTGGCTGGCGTTGATGCATTGATGCCCGGTGCCGGCGGGCAGGATCGCGACATCGCCGGTCTTGATGTCCAGCTCCTGGCCATGATCGCCGCCGAAGCGAACGCGTGCGCTCCCACGCGCAACGCCAAGCACCTCATGCACCGTCGCGTGATAGTGCAGATAGTCGTAGACGCCATTGCGCCACGTGCCGCCCCAGCCGTTCTCCTCGAACAGGTTTTCGATCGTCTCCTCCGGATGCTCCGGGTCGAGCTTCACCGCCCCCTGGTAGACCAGGAAGGRGAGGCCGTTGTTCGGCACGAGCCCGTCATCCTCAAACACGATGGCGAGCGGCTCGGCATTGTCGCGGACGACGGACATGGCTGGGCTCCTGCGTGAGCGTAGCAAGGATCAACGAGGGGCGTCAGGCGGCGTTCCTCGCTCCACTGTCATTCCGGGGCGACGCGCAGCGTCGAGCCCGGAATCCATCGCGCCGCAGAATCCGTTGCCCGATGGATTCCGGGTTCGCGCTATGCGCGCCCCGGAATGACAAAAGCCCGGGACTGGGCCCGGGCTCGATGTCGTCAAGACAGTTTTCAAAAGAGCGCGCCCTACGCGCTCTTCTTCTGCCGCATCAGATCGGCAAAGCGCTGGAACAGGTAGTGCGAGTCGCGCGGGCCGGGTGACGCCTCGGGATGGTACTGCACCGAGAACACCGGCTTGCCGTCGAGCTGGATGCCGCAGTTGGACCCATCAAACAAAGAAATGTGGGTCTGCGTCGCGCCCTTCGGCAGCGTCGTCTCGTCCACCGCGAAGCCGTGATTCATCGAGGTGATCTCGACCTTGCCGGTGGTCTCGTCCTTCACGGGATGATTGGCGCCGTGATGACCCTGATGCATCTTCTTGGTCTTGGCGCCGACGGCGAGGCCGAGCATCTGGTGGCCAAGACAAATCCCGAAGGTCGGCGTGCCCGACTTGATGACGTCCCGGATGACAGGCACGGCATATTTGCCGGTCGCGGCCGGATCGCCCGGACCGTTCGACAGGAACACGCCGTCCGGCTTCATCGCCAGGATGTCTTCGGCAGACGTCGTCGCCGGCACCACCGTCACCTTGCAGCCGACGCCGGCGAGCAGGCGCAAAATGTTGCGCTTGATGCCGTAGTCGATGGCGACGACGTTGAACTCGGTCTTGTCCTGGCGGCCAAAGCCCTTGTCCCAGAGCCACGGCGTCTCGTCCCAGGTGAAGCGCTGGCCGGAGGTGACCATCGGCACGAGGTCCATGCCCTCAAGCCCCGGCCATTCGCGCGCTTCTTCCTTCAGGCCGTGCAGGTCGAACTCGCCGTTCCTGGCGTGCGCGATCACGGCATTGGGCATGCCCTTGCTGCGGATCAGCGCGGTCAGCGCGCGGG
>NZ_JBFUES010001388.1:0-1488 GCF_056403875.1 Bradyrhizobium sp. P2_E8 | reverse complement strand
GTCCTGCTCGGCATAGGCCGGGCCGTAGTCCTTTGCGAGCAGGCCGAGCCCGCGCTTGCGCCAGAGATCGATCTGCCAGAGCCGGTCGCGCGCGGCGTTGAAGCCCTGCAGAAAGAACAGGTCGTGCTCGTTGCCGGCATAGATGTGGGGAATGCCCCAGACATCAACCAGGATCTGGGCGGGGGCATTGAGACCGGCGACGTCGGTCTTGAGCTGCCGCGCGCTTCCGAGCGGATTCGCCTTCTCGCGCGCCATTGCGGTCGAGGTGAGCAGCGCGGCGCAGATCGCTGCGCCACAGAGTTTTTGGATGACCCGGTTGAAATCCGTGTTCATTGTCTTCTCCCGTTGTTGTTCTTTGGGCGCTTGCTTGGTGAAGCCCCGTAGTAGCCCGGATGGAGCGAAGCGTAATCCGGGATCGATCAGCGAATGAGAAAGCCCCGGATTGCGCTTCCGCCTTCGCTCTTCGAGCTACGGCGGACAGCGCTCCATCCGGGCTACGAAATCCGCCTAACCTTCCCCCTCGTCGCTCGCCAGCACGCCCTTCACGGCGCGCGCCCAGCCCGCGAGCTTCCGCTCGCGCGTCGCCTCGCTCATGTTCGGCTTGAAACGGTGCTCGAGGCGCCAATTGTCGGCGAATTTGGTCGGCTCGGGATAGACGCCGGCCTGGAGGCCGGCGAGATAGGCGGCGCCCAGCGCCGTGGTCTCCTGGATCACGGGGCGATCGACCGGCGCGTCGAGGAGATCGGCTAGGCGCTGCATGGTCCAGTCGGACGCGGTCATGCCGCCGTCGACGCGCAGCACGACGCTGGCGGTTTCCGAGCTCGGCCAGTCGGCGCGCATCGCGGCCCAGAGGTCGAAGGTCTGATAACAAACGCTCTCCAGCGCGGCGTGGGCGAGCTCGGCAGGCCCGGTGTTGCGGGTGAGACCGAACAGGGCGCCGCGCACGCGCGGGTTCCAGTAGGGCGCGCCCATGCCGACGAAGGCGGGGACGAGATAGACGCTCTGCATGGAGTCCGACTGATCAGCAAGAGGTCCGGTCTCGGCGGCGTGCTTGATGATGCCGAGGCCGTCGCGGAGCCACTGCACCGCGCTGCCGGCAACGAAGATCGAGCCTTCGAGCGCGTAGGTGCGTTTTCCCGCGAGCTGATAGGCGACGGTGGTGAGCAGCTTGTTCTTCGACACCACGGGCGTGGTGCCGGTGTTGAGCAGCGCGAAGCAGCCGGTGCCGTAGGTGGACTTCATCATGCCCGGGCGGAAGCAGGCCTGGCCGATGGTCGCGGCCTGCTGGTCGCCGGCGATGCCGGAGATCGCGATCGCGCCGCCGAACAGCTCGGGCACGCTCTCGCCGAAGCGGGCGGAGGAATCCTTCACCTCGGGCAGCATCGAACGCGGCACGCCGATGATCTCGAGCAGCTCGTCGTCCCATTGGCCGGTGTGGATGTTGAACAGCAGCGTGCGCGAGGCGTTGGTGGCGTCGGTGGCGTGCAC
>NZ_JBFUES010001387.1:0-1494 GCF_056403875.1 Bradyrhizobium sp. P2_E8 | reverse complement strand
GGCGCCAGGCGGGCGCGATCTGGTAGCCCGCCTTCAACGACAGCTCCGGTATCACGGCGAATTTGGTCTGCGAGAAATGGCCGCTGTTGCTGGCCAATGCGAGGAAGCCGCCCGGCACCGTCGTCGTGAAGCCGGCGATCGTCGAAGTCGTCGAGCCCGAAACGTCGGCCGTGTTGAGGTTTGCGCCGAGCGCGACCTTGCCGCGCCACTCCAGCGACCACGGGCCATTGCGCCAGTCACCGGTGAGACCAAGATCGAGACCGTGGAAGTTGCTGGCCGCCTTGAAATTGTCGCTCGGCGTAAACGTGCCGAAAGCGACGCTGCTCGCGGTGTCGGTGATCCACAGCGTGTCGGAGGAGCGCAGATAGCGATAGCCGATCAGCGCGTTCACGCGCTGCCCGCTCCACATGCCGATATCCTGGCGATAGAGCGCGCCGGCGCCGAAAAGACGCGATGTCTCGCTGGCGTTGACGCTGCCGGTGGAGATGCCCGGGAAACTTGCGATCAACGCGTCGGGAAGTCCCGTCAGCGCGTTGGTGAAAGGCCGCGTCAGGATTGGATAGGCGCCGGAACTGGCGGCAAAGCCGGTCGAGGCGTTCTCCAGTCCGAAAAACGACGCCTCGATGCCGCGGCTGCGCTGCGGGTCGAACCAGTATCCTCCAGTGATGCGTCCGCCCGAACGCCAGTCATTGTTGACGCTGGAATTGCCGAACAGCACGGTCGTGGTGGGCTGCCCGAGCACGCCGGCTACGCCGAGCGGCGTGCCGACGGGCGCAGTCGTCACCAGTGCCGGCAGCTTGTCGCCGCTCACGCTCCAGGCGAGATAGTCGGCCTCGGCCCAGAACGGATTGAAATCGACGGGCTTCGGCGGGGCTTTCAGCCGCAGGTCGGCGGCAAGAGCGCTGCCGCTCAGCGAGATCGCCGCAAATGCCACGCCAGCCGCTGCAGCCCCCAACCGCCGAGTCATTGGCCTTCCCCAAGGTTCCACGGAATGAACCATGCGACAATCTGTCCGGCAAGGTGGAGTTGTGGCAGGGGAGCAGCGAAAACGTCCGGCTGTTGCCGTTGGGCATCGCTTGTTTGCTTACGCCGCAGCAGCCTCATGCCGGCTACGTCGCGCTATTTCAAAACACCTTCGCTCCGCCCGCGCCAGCGAGAACCCTTGCTGCATGGCGTTGAAGCACGTCAGCCCGATCTGCTCCGCCCGGCACGTGAATCCCGCCGCGCTTGCGGCGCCGGCTCCGATCAACGCAAGCAGGGTCGATGCCAGGATGACGGCGCGGGGCCCGATCATGCAAATTTTGAGACTAGCTGTCGAACTTGACCGCCGTGGTGTTGGCGCCGCAGAGCAGCACTGCAACGCGTTCGCCGGGCAAGGGACGATAGCGGCCGGACAGCAGTGCGGCAAAGGCGGCCGCGCCGCCGGGCTCGGCCACGAGACGCAGGCTCGACCATAAAGCTGCCTGGGCCTGCCGGATCGCCTCGTCGCTGACC
>NZ_JBFUES010001386.1:0-1494 GCF_056403875.1 Bradyrhizobium sp. P2_E8 | reverse complement strand
GCGCGATGTCCGCGGGCAATTGCTGGGAGCGGAAGGCGAGGGTATTGCCGCGCTGGAAGCCTGCCGCGATCGCGCCATCGGCGCGCTCTGCGCGGAAGCCGTCGGCGCCATCGGTGAGCTGAACTCGGCGACGTTGGACTATTCCAAGACCCGCAAGCAGTTCGGCACCACTATCGGCTCCTTCCAGGTACTGCAGCATCGGATGGTCGACATGTTCATCGCGCATCAGGAAGCGCTCTCCCTGATGCAGCATCTGAGCCTCAGTCTCAGCGCCGGCGATTCCGCACTGTCGCGGCTCGCCTCCGGCGCTAAGTCGAAGATCGGCTATGCCGGCAAGTTCGTTGCCGACCAAGCGGTGCAGCTTCATGGCGGCATGGGAATGACCGACGAGCTCAACGTCGGGCACTATTTCAAGCGGCTCTCCTCCATCAACATCCAGTTCGGCGATCCCGCGTTCCACGTGCTGCGTTACGCGCAGCTGGACGCGGCCGCGTAAGCAGCGAGGCAGGCATGACGACTGAAGCAGTAATCGTTTCCACCGCCCGTACAGCTGTCGGCAAAGCCTACCGCGGTGCGCTCAACAATACGGACGGCCCGACCATGGCCGGGCACGTGATGGCCGAAGCGGTGAAACGCGCCGGGATCGCGCCGGGCGAGGTGGAAGATGTGGTCCTGGGTTGCGCGATGCAACAGGGCACCATGGTGATGAACGTGGCGCGCAAGGGCGCGATCCGCGCTGGCCTGCCGGTGACAGTCGCTGGCACCACTATCGACCGGCAATGTGCGTCCGGCCTCCAGGCCATCGCGGTGGCCGCACGCTCGGTCATGCTTGATGGCGTCGAGGTCGCGATCGGCGGCGGCATCGAGTCGATCAGCCTCGTGCAGAACGAACACATGAACAAATTCCACGCCGTCGACGACGAGCTGATGGCGATGAAGCCCGAAATGTACATGTCGATGCTGGATACGGCCGAGGTCGTCGCCGAGCGCTACAAGATCGGCCGCGACAAGCAGGACGAATACAGCCTCGAGTGCCAACGCCGCGTCGGCGCTGCGTTGCAGGCCGGCCGCTTCAACGACGAGATCGTGCCATTCACGACCAGGATGGCGCTGTTCAACAAGGACACCAAGGAGGTCACCTACCAGCAGGTGACGCTCACAAAAGACGAAGGCCCACGTCCCGAAACCACCGCCGAAGGCCTCGCCAAGATCAAGCCGGTGTTCGAGGGCAAGACAATCAGCGCAGGAAATGCCAGCCAGCTTTCGGACGGCGCTTCGGCCTGCGTGATTATGAGCGACAAGATTGCAGCCCGGAAGGGCCTCAAGCCGCTCGGCATCTTCCGCGGCTTCGTCGCCGCCGGCGTCGAGCCGGACGAGATGGGCGTCGGGCCGGTCGCCGCGATTCCGCGGCTGCTCAAGCGGCATAATTTGAAGGTCGACGACATCGATCTGTGGGAGCTCAACGAGGCCTTCGCCAGCCAGTGCCTGTATTGC
>NZ_JBFUES010001385.1:0-1500 GCF_056403875.1 Bradyrhizobium sp. P2_E8 | reverse complement strand
AACACCGTTGGCTACTTCCCGAACTCTTCCCGCATCCTGGCCTGGATCTTCGCCATGCCGCCGATCCAGCGGTCGTAGTTCTCGGTCTTCTTGCGCATGTAGCCGAGCACCTGGGGGTGCGGCAGGATCAGGAACGTTTCCTGCGCGAGGCCCGCGAGCACGTCACTGGCGACCTGCTCGGGCGTGAGATCGCCGTCGCCGGATTGCGGACCCTTGGGGATCGAGCGCAGCATGTTGGTGTCGACGCCTTGCGGGCAGAGGATCGAGACCTTGATGTTGTCGGCCTTGTGGGAGATCGCGAGGTTCTCGGCAAACCCCACCGCGGCGTGCTTGGTGGTGGAATAAGCGGGGCTRCCGACCTGCGACAGCAGACCCGCGGCCGAGATCGTGTTGAGGAAATAGCCGCCGCCCCGCGCCTTCATCCGCGGGATCAGATGCCGCGCCGCATAGACATGGGCCATGACGTGGATCGCCCAGCTGCGCTGCCACGGCTCGTCGGAGGCGCCGCCGGCATTGACCGACATCGGATCGAAACCGCCACCGATGCCAGCATTGGAGCAGAACAATTCGATCGGCCCGAACTGCCGCTCGGTCTCCTCGATGACGTGGGCGATTTCTTTTTCCTGCGCGACGTCGCATCTGAAGGCCGCGCCATCAACCATGGCGGCGACGGCCCTGGCGTTGGCGGCGTCCATGTCCGCGACGACGACCTTGGCGGCGCCCGCCTTGTGAAACGCCTCGCACAGCGCCTTGCCGATGCCGTTTGCGCCGCCCGTGACGACCACGACCTTCCCGGTCACCTGCATGCGACGTCTCCTCTTGTCCCGTACCGCTCTTATACCGCTCGGCTTATTCCGCTTCGCGGAGCTTGCTCAGCTCAACACGAGGTCGAGCACCGCGGTATAATGGCACGCCGCACCGGCCAAGACAAAGCCATGCCAGATCGCATTCTGGAAGCGCAGCCGCCGCCAGGCGTGGAAGATCACGCCAAAGCTGTAGAGCAGCCCGCCCGCAAGTATGAATCCCAGCACCAGCGCGGGCAGCGCCTTGACCACGGCGTCGTAGAGCATCACGCCGCTCCAGCCCATCGCGAGGTAGATGCCGACCGCGACGCGGTCGAACCGGCCGGGATAGCGAAGCTTCAGCACGATACCGACGATCGCCACGCACCAGACGCAGACGAGCAGCGCCAGCGCGAAGACGCTGTCCTTCAGCTCCAGGATGAACGGCGTGTAGGTCGCAGCGATCAGGAGATAGATCGCCGAATGGTCGAAGCGCCGCAGCAGCCATTTGACCGGCGAGACCGGCCAGAGATTATAGCTCGCCGACAACACCAGCATCGAGAGCAGGCCGGCGACATAGATCGAGACGCCGACGATGTCGGTGGCGTCGGCATAAAGCACCGCAAGCACCACCAGAACGGTCGCGGCGACGGTACCGAAAAATACACCGACTGCATGAATGATCCCGTCGGCGATCAGTTCTGCGCGGTCGTAGTTC
>NZ_JBFUES010001384.1:0-1503 GCF_056403875.1 Bradyrhizobium sp. P2_E8 | reverse complement strand
GCTGGTGCCCGGGCTCGCCACCGAAAGGAAGGTGGATGATGCCGACAAGACCAAATGGCGCTTCACCTTGCGCAAGGGGGTGAAGTTTCACGACGGCAGCGAGTTCAACGCCGATGCCGTGATCTGGAATCTGGACAAGGTGCTCAACGACAAGGCGCCGCAATTCGACAAGCGGCAGAGCGCGCAGGTGAAGACCCGCCTGCCGTCCGTCGCGAGCTACGCCAAGATCGACGACTCCACGGTGGAGATCACGACCAAGACGATCGACTCGTTCTTTCCCTATCAGATGCTGTGGTTCCTGGTCTCGAGCCCGGCGCAATATGAAAAGCTGGGCAAGGACTGGGACAAGTTCGCCAGCCAGCCCTCCGGCACCGGCCCGTTCAAGCTGACCAAGCTGGTGCCGCGCGAGCTTGCGGAGCTGACCAAGAATCCGGACTACTGGAACACGAAGCGGATTCCCAAGGTCGACAAGCTCGTGCTGGTGCCGATGCCGGAAGCGCTGACGCGCACCAACGCGCTGCTCGCCGGGCAAGTTGACCTGATCGAGACGCCGGCGCCGGACGCCGTGCCGCAGCTCAAGGCGGCCGGCATGAAGCTCGTCGACAACGTCACGCCGCATGTCTGGAATTATCATCTGAGCGTGCTGCCGGGCTCGCCCTGGACCGACATCCGCCTGCGCAAGGCGCTGAACCTTGCGATCGATCGCGAGGCGGTGGTCGGCCTGATGAACGGCCTGGCCAAACCCGCCAAGGGCCAGGTCGATCCGTCGAGCCCGTGGTTCGGCAAGCCGAGCTTCGAGCTGAAATACGACCTTGCGGCGGCGAAGAAGCTGGTCGAGGAAGCCGGTTACTCCAAGGCCAAGCCGCTCAAGACCACCTTCATCATCGCGCAGGGCGGCACCGGCCAGATGCTGTCGCTGCCGATGAACGAGTTCCTGCAGCAGAGTTTCAAGGAAATCGGCATCGACATCGACTTCAAGGTGGTCGAGCTGGAGACACTATATACGCATTGGCGCAAGGGCGCGGCCGACGAGATGAACGCCGGCATCACCGCCAACAACATCGCCTATGTCACGTCAGACCCGCTCTACGCCATCGTCCGCTTCTTCCATTCGGGCCAGATCGCGCCGGTCGGCGTCAACTGGGGCGGCTACAAGAACCCGAAGGTCGACGCCTTGATCGACGAGGCCAAGCAGACCTTCGACAGCGCCAGGCAGGACGAACTCTTGGCCCAGGCACATGCGCTGATCGTCGACGATGCCACGCTGGTGTGGGTGGTCCACGACACCAACCCGCATGCGCTGTCGCCGAAGGTGAAGCAGTTTGTCCAGGCGCAGCACTGGTTCCAGGACCTGACGACAATTGGGGTGGAGTGAGGGCTACGTAGGCCGCTCCAGCTAACACTGTCGTCCCGGCGCAGGCCGGGACCCATAGCCACAGGATTGAATTTGGCGAAGATTGCCAACTCCGATCTCGCGCAATCACTTCCGCCTCGGAGTATGGG
>NZ_JBFUES010001383.1:0-1507 GCF_056403875.1 Bradyrhizobium sp. P2_E8 | reverse complement strand
CAGCGATGCGGCGATCGAGGCCTATGCGGCGAGCATCGCCGCCAAGGGCATTCTGCAAAATCTGGTCGTTGAACCGGAGGTCGATGGAGAGGGGGCGGCCACGGGTTTCTATTTCGTGACCATCGGCGAGGGCAGGCGGCTTGCCCAGCTTCTGCGCGTGATGCGGAAGGAGATTAAGAAGACCGAGCCGATCCGGTGCATCGTGGACACCGCGAATGATCCGCACGAAATCAGCTTGGACGAGAATGTCACCCGGGAAAACATGCATCCAGCGGATCAGTTCGAGGCGTTCAAGAAGCTGGCGGAAGAACGCGGCTTCGGTGCCGAGGAAATCGCCGCCCGCTTCGGCGTGACGCCGCATGTGGTGCGGCAGCGCCTGCGGTGGGCGCGGTCTCTCCGAAGCTGATGCAGGTCTATCGCGAGGGCGATCTGGCTCTTGAACAGTTGATGGCCTTTGCCATCACCGATGATCACGCCCGGCAGGAAGGCGTTTATGAGCAGCTATCCTATAACCGGGATGCCAGCACCATCCGTCGCATGCTCACCGAAACCCATGTCGCCGCGACCGACCGCCGCGCGCGCTTTGTCGGTATCGAGGCGTACACCGAAGCAGGCGGCTCGATCCTTCGCGACCTCTTCACCGAGGATCGCGGCGGCTATCTGGAAGACGTGGCGCTGCTCGATTTGCTGGTAACCGCAAAACTCGGTCGCGAAGCCGATGCGGTTCGGGCGGCTGAGGGATGGAAATGGACGGAGGCCTATCTCGATTTCCCGCATGCCCACGGTATGCGGAGGACCTACCCGCATCCGGTCGAGCTTTCGGCGGAAGACAAATCCGCCCTTGAGGCGGCACAGACCGCGTTCGATTGTCTCACCGAGCAGCACCAGACGGCCGATGAACTGCCCGATGAAGTGGACGCCCGGTTCGGCGAGCTTGAGGCCGAGATCGAGCGGCTGGAAGCCAAGCGGCAGGCTTATGATGCTGACGAAGTCGCGCGCGGCGGCGCGTTCGTGCTCCTCAATCACGACGGCGCCGTCCGGATCGAGCGCGGTTTCATCCGACCCGCGGACGAAAAGCCTCAATCCGAAGCGGAGCAAAACCCGGAAGCCTCAGTGGAAGGCGATCCGGAGGGAACAGATGATCAGGCGGGGCAAGACGAGAGCGGGGAGGATGCAGCTGCTGCCGACGAGGAGGACGACCGCCCGTTGTCTGACGTTCTCGTTCGTGACCTCACCGCGCATCGAACCTTGGGCCTACGGCTCAATCTAAGCGAACAGCCGGAAGTCGCCATCGTTGTAGTTACCCATGCGCTCGCTGCGCAAATCTTCTATCTCGGCGCCGATGCCCATGTCGTCGGTATCCAACCGATCAAGACGGATTTGGCAGGGCATGCGGACGGGATCGAGGACACGCCTGCCGGCAAGGCGTGGGCGGATCGCCACGCAAATTGGGCAAGGCAGATACCGCGCGACGTCACGGGAGGCAGATACCGCGCGACGTCACGGG
>NZ_JBFUES010001382.1:0-1507 GCF_056403875.1 Bradyrhizobium sp. P2_E8 | reverse complement strand
TGATGAAGCACGTCTTGTCGAACAGCTTCAAATCCAGCGGGTTCGGCAAGCGGACGTCGCTGAGGTCGGGGCAGGGCTTGACCGCGGGATCGTAGGATCGATCGATCTGCGAGATGAAGACGACGATCAGCCCCTTGTCGCGCGCGAACGATTTCAGTGCGCGCACCTGAACGGTCAGATCAGGGTTTTCCCGTCTCTGGTCGAGCAGTTGCAGATAGTCGATCACCACGACCGTGCCGCGGGGAGAAGCGGCCATCTGCTTGACGACGTAGTCGGCGCTGATCGCGTCGGAGCAATCGACCTCGAACATGTCAGCGAATTGCGCGGGGTCCACGCCGATCGCCCGAAGGCGCTCCAACACATCTCTCTCGGTGTATTCGAGCGAGAAGAACGCGGCGCGATGGCCCGACTTCATGGCCTCCGCGGCAAGCTCGAGGCTCATCAGCGTCTTGCCCTGGCCGGGGCGCGCCCCGACCAGCACAAGGTCACCGGGGCGGAATTGCGGGAACAGCCGATTGGCCGGCGTCATCGCCGCGGCTTTCGCCGCAAGCATGCTCCACGCGGCAAAACCTTCCGTCGTTGCGATGCGGTCAAGCGCGTCGTGGAGCGGAATGCCTTCCTCGCGGGACAGGCGTTTTGCTTTCCGCTTCAGATGGTAGATGGGTGCAGACAACTTCATCGAGAGAACCTCCCATTGCGAGCATGATCGCAATCCCTCCTTATGCCTGGCGCTCGAACAGTCGGTCCGATGATCTAGTCGCCCGGCATGACGTCTGCTTTCCCGGCGGAGGGGGGAGGCGTGGGCGGCGCCGGGATGAAGCGTAGCTGATTCCGCGCGCGCGGAGAACGCGGGCGGTGGGTCTCCAACAGGAAAGCGCCTAAGCGGCCGCTTCCGGCACCAGCGCGCGGGTCGGCCCGAACAGCTCTTCGAACGCTTGCCGAAGCGCGACGTCGACATCGGCCATGGTCACGAGCTGGCCGAGATCGACCAGCGAGGTGACGCCGTAGCGGGGATCGGCGACGCCGCAGGGCACGATCCCTGCGAAATGCGACAGCTCCGGCTCGACATTGATGGCGATGCCGTGGAACGACACCCAGCGCTTCAGCCGGACGCCGATTGCGGCGATCTTGTCTTCGTGCTCGGGCCCCTTGTCGGGGCGCTTCACCCAGACGCCGACCCGGTCCTCGCGCCGCTCACCGCGGACGTTGAAGGCGGCGAGCGTGCACAGGATCAATTCCTCCAGGCTCGCGACATAGGCCCGCACGTCCGRCCGGCGCCGCTTGAGGTCGAGCATGATGTAGGCCACCCGCTGGCCGGGCCCGTGATAGGTCAGCTGCCCGCCGCGCCCGGTGGCAAAGACCGGGAATCGGGAATCGAGCAGGTCGGATTCCTTGCCCGAGGTGCCGGAGGTGTAGAGCGGGGGGTGTTCGAGCAGCCAGACCAGCTCCGGAGCCTCGCCCGCCGCGATCGCGGCGACCCGCGCCTCCATGGCGGCCACGGCCTCCG
>NZ_JBFUES010001381.1:0-1508 GCF_056403875.1 Bradyrhizobium sp. P2_E8 | reverse complement strand
GCCATGCTCGCGGTGCAGGCGACCAACGCCGTGCGGGCGTTGTTCGTGAGCGCGAAGCTGCTTTAAGGCGGCACTTCGTAGCCGGGATGGAGTGAAGCGAAATCCGGGACAGACCAAACCACACCGCACGACCCTCCGTGTGGCACGAACCCCGGATTACGCTGCGCTCTATCCGGGCTACAGGGCTCCGTCCGGGCTACAGGCCTTCCGCTCCCAGCTTGAACTCGGCGACGGGAAAGGGCAAACGGTCCGCGAAGACCGTGGCCTAAATCGTCCATTTGAAGCCGTGCTTTAGGGAGAGACCCCATCATGAAACGCCGTACATTCCTCAAGGGCGGCGCGGTCGCCGGCGCGACGACGCTGGTTGCCGCACCTGCGATTGCGCAAGGCGCGCCCGAGATCAAATGGCGCCTGACCTCAAGCTTCCCGAAATCGCTCGACACCATCTACGGCACGGCGCAGACCTTCGCGAAATACGTCGCCGAGGCCACCGACAACAAATTCCAGATCCAGACCTTTGCGGCCGGTGAGCTCGTCCCCGGTTTGCAGGCGCTCGACGCCGTCAGCGCGGCCTCCGTCGAGATGGCGCAGACGCCGCTCTATTTCTACATCGGCAAGGAGCCGGCGCTGGCCTATGCCACCGGCGCGCCGTTCGGCATGAACCATCGCCATCAGGAGTCCTGGTGGCATTTCGGCGGCGGTGCCGATCTCGCCAACGAGGCGCTGAAGCCGTTCAAGGCGCATGCGATCCTCTGCGGCAATTCCGGCACCCAGATGGGCGGCTGGTTCCGCAAGGAGATCAAGACCGTCGACGATCTCAAGGGCCTCAAATTCCGCATTGCCGGCATGGGCGGCCATGTGCTGGCGCGCCTCGGCATCGTGCCGCAGCAGCTCGCCGGCGGTGACGTCTATTCGGCACTGGAGAAGGGCTCGATCGACGCCGCCGAGTTCGTCGGTCCCTATGACGACGAGAAGCTCGGCTTCCAGAAGGTCGCCAAATACTATTACTTCCCGGGCTGGTGGGAAGGCGGCGCCATGCTGCACATGATCGTCAATGACGAGAAGTGGGCAAGCTTGCCGAAACAGTATCAGGCCATCGTCAACCAGGCCGCCTCGGCGGCCGGCGCCTGGATGCTCGAGAAGTACGACAGCGTGAATCCGGCGGCGCTGAAGCGCCTGATCGCCAACGGCGCCGAACTGAAGGCGTTCCCGCAGCCGGTGCTGGAGGCCTGCTACAACGCGACCCAGGACCATCTGAACGAGCTCGCCGCCAAGAGCGACCTGTTCAAGCGGACCAAGGAGAGCCACGACGCGTATATGAAGGAGCTGCTGTTCTACACGCAGATCGCGGAGAACTTCTACGACAACTATTTGCTCAGCAAGATGCGCAACAAGACCTGATTGGAAGAAGAGGGCGCGGTGTTGACGCCGCGCCCAGCTCCGTAGCCCGGATGGAGCGTAGCGCAATCCGGGATCCCGCACGTCAACGGCACCGTCCCGGATTACGC
>NZ_JBFUES010001380.1:0-1511 GCF_056403875.1 Bradyrhizobium sp. P2_E8 | reverse complement strand
ATGATCGACACGGTGCCGCCGGCCGGCCACATCGCGGACGCCATGATCGCGCTCAACGACGACGGCGGCTTCGACCTCACCGTCGGCACGGCAGAGTTCGGCAACGGCACCAGCACGGTCCACCGCCAGATCGCGGCGACGATGCTTGCGACCACCGTCGACAGGATTCGCCTGCGCCAGTCCGACACCGCCCATGGCGGCCACGACACCGGCGCCTATGGCAGCGCGGGCACTTTCGTCGCCGGCAAGGCGACGCATGCAGCCGCCATGCAGCTTGCGACCGAGCTGAGGGCCGCGGCCGCAGGCGCCTGGCTCTGCGACGTCGAAAGCTGCACGCTCGAGGGCGAGACCGTCGTCAGCGGSGTACGACGGATGTCCTTTGCTGAACTGGCGACGCTTGCACGCGAGCGTGGTCAACCGCTCGCAGCCAGCGGCAATTCCGGCGGCACGCCGCGCTCGGTCGGCTTCAACGTGCAGGGCTTTCGCGTGGCGGTGAACAAGGGCACCGGCGAGCTCAAGATTCTCAGAAGCGTGCAGGCGGCGGATGCCGGCATCGTCGCCAACCCGATGCAGTGCCGCGGCCAGGTCGAGGGCGGCGTCGCGCAGGCGCTTGGCGCTGCGCTCTACGAGGAGATGGTGATCGATGCGACCGGCCGCGTCACCAACCCGAAGTTCCGCGACTACCACCTGCCTTCTTTCGCCGACGTGCCGCGCACCGAGGTCCTCTTCGCCGAGACATCCGACACGGTCGGCCCGCTGGGCGCGAAGTCGATGAGCGAGAGTCCGTACAACCCGGTCGCCGCCGCGCTCGGCAATGCGATTGCAGACGCCACCGGCATCCGCTTCACGGCGCCGCCTTTCAAGCCGGACCGGCTGTTTCCGGCGCTGCACGACAAATTTGGTTAGGCTGTTTCGGGGGATTCATTCATGAGCAGCGAGGTCCATCCCGTCGACGAGGTCCTGCCGGTCCCGCGCCTGCTCGCGCTCGGGCTCCAGCACGTGCTGGTGATGTATGCCGGCGCGGTCGCGGTGCCGCTGATCATCGGACGCGCGCTGAAGCTGCCGCCGGAGGACGTTGCCTTCCTGATCAGCGCCGACCTGTTCGCCTGCGGGATCGCGACGCTGGTGCAATGCCTCGGCTTTCCCGGCGTCGGCACCCGCCTGCCGGTGATGATGGGGGTGACGTTCGCCTCGGTCGGACCGATGCTCTCGATGGCCGCCGCGCCCGATATCGGCCTGCTCGGCATCTACGGCTCCGTCATCGCGGCCGGCATCTTCGGCATCGTCGCCGCGCCCTTCGTCAGCCGGCTGCTGCCGCTGTTTCCGCCCGTCGTCACCGGCAGCATCATTCTCGTCATCGGCATCTCCTTGATGCGGGTCGGCATCAACTGGGCCGGCGGCGGCCTGCCGACGCTGACGAAGGTGGTCGACGGCGTCGCCGGCAGCTTTCCCAATCCGGCCTATGGGCAATTGCAGGGCCTTGGCATCTCGCTGTTCGTGCTGCTCTTCAT
>NZ_JBFUES010001379.1:0-1515 GCF_056403875.1 Bradyrhizobium sp. P2_E8 | reverse complement strand
GTGAAGGACAATATCGACGCGCTGGGATTTCCGACCACGGCGGCCTGCCCGGCCTTCTCCTACACACCGACGCACGACTCGACCGCGGTGGAGCGGCTGCGCGCGGCCGGCGCCATCATCATCGGCAAGACCAATCTCGACCAGTTCGCGACCGGCCTCGTCGGCGTGCGCTCGCCCTACGGCATTCCCAAAAATTCGATTCGCGAAGATCTGATTCCCGGCGGGTCGAGTTCGGGATCGGCCACCGCCGTCGGCGCCGGCCTGGTGCCGCTCACGCTCGGCACCGACACGGCCGGCAGCGGGCGCGTGCCGGCGATGCTGAACAACATCGTCGGGCTGAAGCCGAGCCTCGGCATGATCTCGACCGCAGGACTCGTGCCGGCCTGCCGCACGCTCGACTGCATCTCGGTGTTCGCCTTGACGGTGGACGATGCCGCACTGGCGCTGTCGGTGATGGCGGGACCGGACCAGGCCGATCCATTCTCGCGCGACCGGCCGCTCGGGGCGATCACGCCATTTCCGGCAACCTTGCGCCTCGGCGTGCCGCGCAACGGGCAACTGATCTTCTTCGGCGACAGGAAGGCGGAAGCAGCTTACGGCGAGGCGCTGAAGCGCTGGACCTCGCTCGGCGCAACGCTGGTCGAATTCGACCTCGAGCCGTTCTACGAGACGGCGCGGCTGCTCTACGAGGGTCCCTGGGTCGCCGAGCGCTATCTCGTGATCAAGAACCTGCTCGCCTCCGCACCCGACTCGATCCATCCGGTGACGCGCGAGATCACCGCCGCCGGCGCGCGGCTGACGGCGGCAGACACCTTCTCCGCGCTCTATCGCCTGCAGGGCCTGCGCAAGATCGCCGAGCGCACCTTTGCCAATATCGACGCGCTGGTGCTGCCGACGGCGCCGACGGCGTATACGACCGCGCAGGTGCTGGCCAACCCGATCGAGCTCAACAGCCGGCTCGGCACCTACACCAATTTCGTCAACCTGCTCGACCTCTGCGGCCTCGCCGTGCCGGCATCGATGCGCGCCGACGGCATCCCGTTCGGCATCACGCTGCTGGCGCCGGCAGGACGCGATGCGCTGCTTGCGAGCATCGGCCGCGTGTTCCATGCGGATACCAAGCTGACCGTTGGTGCCAAGGGCGTGGCGCAACCTGCGCTCACCCCGCCTGCTACCGGCGGCATCGACGAGATTCCGATTGCCGTCGTCGGCGCGCATCTGTCCGGCATGGCGCTGAACGGCGAGTTGAAGGCGCTGAACGGAAAGCTGATCGAGGCGACCAGGACAGCGGCGGACTACAAGCTCTATGCGCTTCCGACCACGCCGCCGAAGCCGGGCATGCTGCGCGTGGAAGCAGGCAAGGGTTCTGCGATTGAACTCGAGATCTGGTCGCTGTCGTCGTCCGCGTTCGGCAAGTTCGTCAACGCGATTCCGGCACCGATGGCGATCGGCACCATCAGGCTCGCCGACGRCAGAAGCGTGAAGGGCTTTCTCGTCGAGCCGGCAGTGCTGGGC
>NZ_JBFUES010001378.1:0-1523 GCF_056403875.1 Bradyrhizobium sp. P2_E8 | reverse complement strand
GCCGACCACAGGTGCGCCGGCGTGGAGTCTGCAATCGCGACAGTGACACAGCGCATGCACGATCGCTTCGCCCTCGACCTGATAACGGATTGCGCCACAATGACAGCCACCGTTGATGGTGCTCATGCCTTCCTCCCGATCGAAGCAGGTTTCCCGGATCGATAGCTCTGGAGACTCGCAGCTTCAACGGGGGCCATCGATCCGCGCTTGCGTCCTACTGTCGCGTGACAACTCCCGCCATCGCCTGCTGGGCGAGGGTGCAGCAGCCTCCGAGCCGCAGTGCGAGATGATGTTGCGCGCTCGCCGGTTTTTATCTGCCGGAACTGGTGCCTTGAGTCTGCAGAATGAGGCATTTCACCGTCCGCGCAATCGCCGCCGGTGCCTCCTCGGGGATCGCGAAGCAGGAGCTCGCGTTGATTTCGCACAGGACGTATGTGTCGGCGCCAGCCGCGTCGCGAGGTCCGTAGAGGAAGTCCGCGTCCCAGATCACCGGCAACGACGCTTCATCGATGTCGAGCGTGTCCATCATCCGCGGCGTCCATTCGTCCTCCATCGACCTTCGCAGCGCCTGGAATTGCGGAGCATCGGGCCCGTGCATGATCCGTGGGCCCGGTTGCGCCTCGGGCGAGTCCACACCTTCCGGCGGCGGCGGGATCAAGGCCTTGATCAGTTGGTGCCCGAAGCCCGCGACCTTGGACCCGCTCATGTAGCAGCGGATCATGCCGTCGGGCAGGCGAGGCTGAAACGCCTGATCGATGATGCAGCCGCCCCAGCCGAAATAGGGCTCGCAACGCGCGAGGAAGCCATCGAGCGGCATGTCCTCGGGCAGGCTCCCGCGCTGCGCGTGGAGCACCCGAACCATGGTGTCCGCGTTCGAGAGGGCCTCGACCTTCCAGACGCCTTGGCCTCCGTTGCCGCGATTTTGCTTGAGCACGCGGGGGCCGTTCGCGCGAAGCCGCGGCGGGAATTCGGCGCGGAAGGAGGCCGCGGTGTCATAGCGATGCGTATCCGCGCCCCAGCCCAGGTGACGCGTGCGGTAGAGCACGTCCTTGACGCCCATCTTCAGGATGACGTCCGGGTGCGCGCTCACCCATGGCCCTCGCGCCGCAACGTCGCGGAGCAGGGGATCGAGCTCAACGCGCGTCTTGCCCTGGTGGATCGGATCGACCCAGACGAGTACGCCGTCGACCGAGAGCAATTGATCGCGGACGGCGTCGGCAAAGGTTTCGTCGTAGATGACCGGCCGGGCTTCGATGCCGATAGCGGCGAGTGCTTCGAAGACGCGGACGAAACGGCTGTTCTGCGGTGTGGCATCCGCCCGCGCGGCGGCATCGCCGCGTGAGAGGATGGCAACGGTGGATCGGAGAGGAAGGTGTTGTTCGGTGTCCATGCGCAAGCTCCACGAAGTGCGTGCTGCGCAGAGCTTGGACCGAAGTCTCATGGGGGGTCTGCATTGCCCCCATGCGGACGACCTTACGTGAGATCGCCCTCGGCTTTCAAGACGGTAGCGCGCGGTTCCATGC
>NZ_JBFUES010001377.1:0-1523 GCF_056403875.1 Bradyrhizobium sp. P2_E8 | reverse complement strand
GGGCGAAGGCGAGCCTGAAGATCAGATTCTCGCTGTACAGCATCGCGATGATGGTGCCGATGCCGGCAGCGATCACACCGAGGATCAAGATCTTGCGGTCGGTCGAGGTGAAGTCCTTGTGGTGGATCGCGGCGAGCACGATGGCGCCGACGGCACCCATCGCGCCGGCTTCTGTCGGCGTGGCAAGGCCCATCATCATGGTGCCGAGCACGACGAAGATCAGCACGGCCGAGGGGATGATGCCCATCAGGCACTTCTTCCACAGCGGCCAGCCGGTCAACGTGCGCGCGTCCTTCGGCACCGGCGGCACGTGGCCCGGCTTGATCAGGCCGAGGATGAAAGTGTAGCCGGCGAACAGCATGATCTGGAACACCGAGGGGCCCCAGGCGCCGAGATACATGTCGCCGACCGACTTGCCGAGCTGGTCGGCGAGCACGATCAGCACCAGCGAGGGCGGCACCAGCTGCGTGATCGTGCCGGAGGCGGCGAGCACGCCGGTGATGTAGCGCATGTTGTAGCCGTAGCGGATCATCACCGGCATCGAAATCAGCGCCATGGCGATCACCTGCGCCGCCACCGTGCCGGTGATGGCGCCGAGGATGAAACCGACGATGATGACGGAATAGCCGAGACCACCGCGGATCGGGCCGAACAGCTGGCCCATCGAAGCCAGCATGTCCTCAGCCAGCCCGCATCTCTCCAATATGGCGCCCATGAAGGTGAAGAACGGGATCGCGAGCAGGAGCTCGTTGGAGAGCACGCTGCCGAACACGCGGCCGGGAATCGCCTGGAGGAAGTTGAGATCGAAGAAGCCGAGATGGATGGCGAGGAAGCCGAAGGAAAGGCCGACGGCCGCCAGCGTGAAAGCGACGGGGAAGCCGATCAGCATCGCCAGAACCAGGCCGCCGAACATCAACGGCGGCATCATCTCCAGCGTAATCATTGGGTCGGCCTCTCGTACTTGGCGTCGATCGTCACATAGCCCTGGAGAGCCGCGATACGCTTGATGACTTCGGAAACACCCTGGAGCGCCAGCATCACGAAGCCGGCGGGGATCACGAACTTGATCGGCCAGCGGATCAGGCCGCCGGCATTGGCCGACGTCTCGCCGACGCTATAGGCCTGCATGAAGAACGGCCAGGACAGATAGGCGAGCAGGAGACAGGAGGGGATCAGGAAGAACAGAGTGCCGATCATGTCGAGCCAGAGCTGGCCCCGCTCGGACAGGGTCAGGTAGAAGATCTCGACCCGCACATGCTCATTGCGCTTGAAGGTGTAGGCCGAGCCGAACATCACGAGGATGGCGAACATGTACCATTGCAGTTCCAGCCAGCCGTTCGACGAGTCGTTGAAGGCGTAGCGGATCATGGCGTTGGCCGCGCTGACCAGGCACGCCAGGAGCACGAGCAGGTTACAGACGTACCCAATCTTTTCGTTGAGGGCGTCGATGGCGTTGCTGAGCGCCAGCAATGGACGCATCTTACTTTCTCTCCGTCGCGGCCTAACACATCACGGGAGGCTTC
>NZ_JBFUES010001376.1:0-1525 GCF_056403875.1 Bradyrhizobium sp. P2_E8 | reverse complement strand
GAGCCGTGGTAGGCCTGTAAGCCGCCGAACGACAGGAAGCGCGAACCCGCCGCCTGCCGCGCCAGGCCGGCTGCGGCTGGCCCCGGCCTGACGCCGCAGCGACCGGCACCGACGTCGACCTCGACCAGGACTTCGATCTGCGAGCCGGCCCGTTCCGCGGCGAGCGCCAGTTGCTCAAGAACGATCGAATTGTCGACGCAAACGCTGATGCGCGCGTGGCGCGCGAGGGACGCGAGCCGTTCCAGCTTCCGCAGACCCACGACCTCATTGCTGACGAGGACGTCACTCACCCCGCCCGCCACCAGGATCTCGGCCTCGGCAACCTTCTGGCAACACATGCCAATCGCGCCGCGCGCGATCTGCTTGGCCGCGATGATCGGCGACTTATGGGTCTTCGCATGCGGACGCAACCGAACGCCGAGCTTGCCGACCGCTATCGCCATCGTGTCGAGATTGCGCTCGAAGGCGTCGAGGTCGATGATCAGCGCCGGTGTATCGATCTCGGAAAGCGGCGCGCCGATTTGGGTGGGTGGAAGGGACATCGAAAACCAGCTGATTGTGTTCGGGCTCGCGCCCCGAATATGCGGCAGCCTTTCTATGGCAACATCGGCCGTCGCACCAGTGCTGGCGGCTTCGACGCTCGGCTGCAAAAGGTCGACGAGCAACGCGAGAAGGGCTCGCGCCAGGACCCGTCGCTGATCTGCTCCGGGGCAGACGCAGGACTCGTGCGGTGAGCAGCCCCTCTGCTGCAAGTACGATTTCGGAATATTGGTATTCTATCCCTGTTTTGCCCGACGGGTCAAGGGTTCGTCAGGCGCCTTGCGTGCGATGAGGCACAAGCCATTGATTCCTCACGCCCCGGCTACTGTGCATGGGGTTGTTTTTCAGATTTTGATGTGAGGGCCGCAGGAGCGGTCGTCAGCCCTGCCGGAAGCCCATCCGGAACGCGCCCCAGTGCTTGCCGCGGACCATGATCGGCGACGACAGGTCCTTCATCAGCACGAACTGCCCGCCGCCCATGTCGCGGCGGTAGGTCTGGAGCAGGAACGGCTTGGTGTTCGCAGCGACCTTCTTCACCGCGCGGTCGTTGAACAGGCGGCGGTTGCGGCAATTGGCGTTGTTCCAGACCGGGTCCTTGCCCTGCGGCAGGCGGTAGTTCGGATTGTGGGTCGGCAGGTAGCCGCCCCTGGCCCAGGCGACGCAGAAAACGATGCGGGGGTCGGATTTCTGGATCGGGTCCTGGATGGCGGGCAGCACGCGGTCGGCGAAGTCGACGTAGCTGGTGAGATATTGCTTTGGATCGGTGTCGGGAATTTCCCGGTACTTCTCGTCCATGAGCTGGTCGAGCGTGATCTCGCCGCGATCGATCGCGGCCTCGAACTCGGCCGAGATCCGCTTGGCGGTCTCGACGACCGCGCGGATCAGCGGCGCGTCCGACGTCTCCACGCCGCTGTCGGCGATCATCGCGATCAGGCCTTCGGAGGTGTCGAGCAGCTTCGTCACCCGCTGATCGGCGCTCTTGAGA
>NZ_JBFUES010001375.1:0-1528 GCF_056403875.1 Bradyrhizobium sp. P2_E8 | reverse complement strand
TCTCAACGGCGAGTTCGCACGCATCGTCACCACGAATGAGGTGGTCGCATCATTCGCGGCGAAGTAATGGCAGCAGCTCGACGAACGCCGGTGATGCGACAATAAATCTCACGACACGCAATCATCCGCGCTGAATCGGACGCCTCGCGCTGCGTCGTTTCGACGCCCGCACTGGCCGGAACGCAGCCAGCGCCCATGTGTTGTCACACGACATTCAACTGGAGTGATGACATGAAGTATCTCATTGTCGCGATGGCGGTCGGTGCTGCGGCGCTTGCCGGCGGATCGGCGGCGAACGCGGCCAACACCACAAGCGCGACGCAGAGCGCGCGGGGAGGCCCGCCGACCGACATCAGCGCGCAGCACCGGCACCACCATCATGGCTATCGCCATCATCACTGGCGCCATCACCACCACGGCTATTATCGCCCGCACTATCGCAGCTACGGCTATTACCCGCGGCACCACGGTTATTACGGCGGCGGACCGTACGGATATTACGGCGGCGGCGGTCCGGGTGTGACCTTCGGCTTCGGCGGCAGCCGCTGGTAAAGCAAAAGGCCCGCAGAGATGCGGGCCTTTTTGTTGCAGAGATAGCTCGGCCTCCATGGTTCGAGACGCGCCGTAAGGCGGCGCTCCTCACCATGAGGGTTCAGGATTTCACCGCGAAGCAAGACCTCATCCTGAGGAGCCCGCCCACAGCGGGCGTCTCGAAGGATGGCCGCAGGGACGCTGGCCGCCGAGATTCTTTGCGAAGGCCGCGCGCCTACCCCCGCAAGATCGTCCCCGCCGTCTCCAGACCGCTCGCCAGCGCCGCCTCGACCGTGCCCATGTCGGGGCCGCGATAGAGCGCTTCGCCGGAGAACAGCACTGCTCCGTCGGCGCGCGCGAGCATCGTTTGCGCCGCGCGCGTCCGCGGCGTGGCCCAGGAATAGGCGCCGCGGGCGAAGCGATCGTGCCCCCAATTAATCGCCGCAGCCGCGACGAGGTCGCGCGCAACCTCGTCGCGCGACAGGCCGAAGACGGCGGCGAGCGAACCGAGCCCGGCCTCGATCAACGCTTGCGGATCGAGGCCTTGCAGCTCCGCCGTCCGCGGGCCGCCGAACCAGCCCGTGAGCACGGGATGCTGCTCCGGATAGCGCGTCCACCACACCGGGATGGTCTGGTCCGACAGCAGGAAGGTCATATCCGCAAGATCCGGCCCGCGCTCGCGCCACCATGGCCGCGCAAACCGCAGCAGGATCTTGACGACGTTGCCGAAGCCGATGTCGTCGGCAGCCGCCGCCCTCGCGCGCACGCTCGCCGGAAGCGCGATCTCGCGCAGCAGCGGCAGCGGAACGGTGAGGATCGCGCGATCGCAGCGATGCACGTCGCCGCCGGCACCGCGAACGACCACCGCACCGCCCTCCTCCTCGATCGCCGACACCACGCAGCCAAGGTGGATCGTCACGCCATGCCGGCGGCACTCGGCTGCGAGAAAATCGATCAGCGCGCCATAGCCGCCATTGATGCGCGCCTGCCTGTGGAG
>NZ_JBFUES010001374.1:0-1530 GCF_056403875.1 Bradyrhizobium sp. P2_E8 | reverse complement strand
GTCTTGAGATGCTTGATCGCGGCGGTCGCGGCCGAGCAGATCGCCGGCGGCAGCGCGGTGGTGAAGATGAAGCCCGGCGCATAGGAGCGCACGGCATCGATGATCTGGCCGTTGGCGGCGATGTAGCCGCCGAGGCAGCCGAACGCTTTCGCGAGCGTGCCTTCCAGAATGTCGATGCGGTGCATGACGCCGTCACGCTCGGCGATGCCGCCGCCGCGCGGGCCGTACATGCCGACCGCGTGGACCTCGTCGACATAGGTCATCGCATTATATTTCTCGGCGAGATCGCAGATCTTGGCGAGCGGGGCGACGTCGCCGTCCATGGAATAGAGGCTCTCGCAGGCGATCAGCTTCGGCCGGTTCGGACCCGCCGCCTTCAACAGCGCTTCGAGATCGGCGAGGTCGTTGTGGCGGAACACGACGCGTTCGCAGCCGGACTGGCGGATGCCCTCGATCATCGAATTGTGGTTGAGCTCGTCCGACAGGATCAGGCAGTTCGGAATGAGCTTTGCGATCGTCGCGATGCCGGTCTGGTTCGAGACGTAGCCCGAGGTGAACAGCAGCGCCGCTTCCTTGCCGTGGAGGTCGGCAAGCTCGGCCTCGAGCTGCACCAGCGGATGATGCGTGCCGGCGATGTTGCGGGTGCCGCCTGCGCCGGTGCCGACGCGCGTCGCGGTCTCGACCATGGCACCGACCACCTTCGGGTGCTGGCCCATGCCGAGATAGTCGTTGGAGCACCAGATCACGACGTCGCGCTTGCCCTTGGGCGAGTGCCAGATCGCGTGCRGGAACCGGCCCGCCATCCGCTCCAGATCGGCGAACACGCGATAGCGCCGTTCAGTGTGGAGACGATCGAGGGCAGAATTGAAGAACTGGCTGTAATCCATCGGCAAAACCTGCAACGGAACCTGACCAAGGGGCCGCATCTTCTTAGAGCTTTTCCAGCTCCAATGTCTATGCGCTATCCCACATTTGGCCCTGGAGGGCATTTGGGCAAAATGCCCTATCGGCCAGGGAACGACTTGATCCCGATCAAAGGGTTCACGGGCTCGTGTAATGCTGCTTTGCGGTAAGGCCCGCGAGGGACCGACACGGCAGCCTCGGCCTGCCTTGGGCTCGGCAAGACAATTCAGCAGATTTCCATTCGAAAGGACGCTCCCATGAAGCGCGTGATGATCCTCAACGGTCCCAACCTCAACATGCTCGGCATCCGCGAGCCGCACATCTATGGCACCACGACTCTCGCAKAGGTCAACGCGAGCTGCGAGGAAGCCGCCGCGAAGCTCGGGCTCAAGCTCGCTTTCCACCAGTCCAACCATGAGGGCGTGCTGGTCGACCTGATCCAGTCGGCGCGGCAGGACGCCGATGCCATCGTCATCAACCCGGCTGGCCTCTCCTTCACCTCGGTCTCGATCATGGACGCGATCAAGACGTTCGAAGGCCCGGTGCTGGAAGTCCACATCTCCAACATCCACGCCCGCGACGAATATCACCGGCACTCCAAGATATCGTTCGTGGCCTCAGGCGTGA
>NZ_JBFUES010001373.1:0-1538 GCF_056403875.1 Bradyrhizobium sp. P2_E8 | reverse complement strand
GCCCACACCGGGAGCTGGTTGAGCAGGCGACCGTCGTCGATCTGGTAGAGCGGCGCGATGTCGGTGGCTTTCCGTCCCTCGACGCGGCTCGAATCCGGATGCGGCCAGTCGGTGCCCCAGACGATGCGATCCGGATTGGCCGCGATCAGCGCACGCGCATAGGGCACCATGTCCTGATAATCCGGCGCGAGTTTTGACGAGYGATAGGCGCCGGAGATCTTCACATAGGCCTTGCCGGATTTGACGAGCGCGACCAGGTCCGCAAATCCCGGCTGCTCCAGCCCGAGCGAAGCCTCGAGGCCGCCGAAATGATCGAACACCGCGGGCACGGGCGCGGCCAGCACCAGGTCCTTGATCGCCGAGATCATCGGCAGCGTGGTGTAGAGCTGCACGTGCCAGCCGCGCGCCTTCATTCGCTCCACGGCCGCGGTGAAGCGGGTCCGGCCGACATTGGGATCGCTGACGCCGCCGGTCGCAAGATTGATGCGAATGCCGCGGAAGCCGTCCTGCTGCATCGCGTCGAGCTGGACCTCCGTCGTCTTGTCGTCGATCACGGCGACCCCGCGCGCGGTTCCGCCACGCGCCTTCATGCCGAACAGAGAGGAGGAGTTGTCGGTGCCGTAGACGCTCGGCGTCACGATCACCACGCGCTCGATATGCAGCGCCTTGTGCAGAGCGGCCATTTCTTCAGGGCTTGCCGGCTCAGGCGTATAGACCCGTCCTGCGAAGAACGGAAACTTTTCGACATCGCCATGGATGTGGGTGTGGCAGTCGCAGGCATGCGCCGGCACGTCGAAATTGACCGGCGTCGCGGGCTGCGACGCGCGGGCGTGGGCTTTGCTGGTCATGGCTACTCCGGCGGCAAGTGAGGCAAGCAGGACGCTGCGTCGGTTGAGCATGGTTGTCTCCCTGCTTCGTTATTTGGAGGTGGGACCGCAACAGTATCACATCAGCCGGGTAACCGCTCCGCTTCGCTGCATAGCTGCTCGACAAGATCCGCAAGCGGGCGTGAGCCGTCGATGCGTACGACCGGGCAGGGCAGGCCCGCGAGCCAGGCCTCATCTTTTGTGAGACTGCGGCCCTCGCGATCGCCGGCTTCGTAGCGCGAGGCCCATTCGACGAACGACTTCGTCTCCTCATGACGCCAGCCGCCCTGTGCGACGGCATCAGCTCCGAAATGCGTAGCCTCGCGGCCACGCAGGCGCTGCAAGCGAAGCTCGCGCGGCGTCGTCACAAAGACGACGAGATCGAAGAACGGGACGAGCTCGTCGCCCCAGCCGGTGACGGTTCCGCTCAGCACCCAATCGAGACGCGGCAGAAACATCTCGCGCATCAGGCGCAGGCGCTCTGCGGCGGGGCGCGTCGTCTGGTAGGGCGGCGCGGTCGGCAGCCAGAAATAGTCGTCGCTGTCGTGATGCGGAAGCGCAAGCCGGGCGGCGAGCGCGCGACCCAGCGTCGTCACGCCGGAGCCCGAAGCTCCCATCAGATGGATGCGGCGGCTTTTCATCAGCACCAGCCCAGAAGATCTGGAATTACTG
>NZ_JBFUES010001372.1:0-1541 GCF_056403875.1 Bradyrhizobium sp. P2_E8 | reverse complement strand
CAGAAGGAATCGATCCCGCCGTTAGAGTGGTCATACCGGGGCTGGCGACATTTCAACCCGCATCCATTTTCGAACCCGGCTTTGGCCGCTGGTCTCATCGCCAGCGGCCTTTTCATGCTCGGCGATCGAGAAATCGTCTGACGGTAATACGTTCTCAACCAGCCTGGCGTATCGACGAATCCGTCGCGGATTTGTATTGCGTACCGCGACACCGAAAATGTCCCGCCGGCGTGGGTGCGCCGCGCGGGCCTTTTCGCCGGGACCGATTTCATGCCGAGCGCGATTGAGCAGATCGTCGACATCTATGTCCGACTGAAGAACCGGCGCGGCCTCGACCAGCTGATGATGCACAGGCAACGGCTCGCGGTCGATCTGAAGAGCAGGTCCGGCTATGATTTCAGCCTGCCGATCAGCCAGATCGACGAGGAGATCGCGATCATCGAGGCGGGCCTCARCCGGCTGAAGGCGGTGAATCCTGCGGCGCTTTAGCGCGCCTAGGAGCGCTTCCCGCCGTCGATCACCGTGAACAGTGGCCGGGCCTTGGTCGGTTCGACCAGCAGTTCGTCGACCATGGCGCTCGCGGCCTCGACATACTTCCGTGTCGGCTTGTCCAGGGGCCTCAGCGCCTCGTCGTCGAGCGCGACCTTGGCGGCCTCGACCAGCTTGCGCATGCGCTCGGCATGGTCGTCGCCCGCGGTCAGCGTCGCGCGGGCCAGCGAGCGCAGCACGAACAGCTCGCCTTCGAGGCGGAGCAGGCGGTCGTTGAGCCTGGTGAGGATGGCGTTGAGGTCGGCCATGGCGCACGTTCGTTGCGGAAGATCCATCCTGATCTAGCGGCGATCGGTGAACGGAGTGCAAACGGCATTGGCGCAATTGGGGCGATCCCCTTCAGGCCGCGTTCCGCGCCAGATAGTCGCGCGCGAAGGCGAGATACCAGTCGAGGCAGGCGGGATTGGCCATTGCCTCCTTGTTGATGACCTTCTCGACGGGGTGGCCGAGCAGCAGCTTCTTGATCGGCAGCTCCTGCTTCTTGCCCGACAGCGTGCGCGGGATCTCGGCGACGGCGAAGATCTCGTTCGGCAGGAAGCGGCGTGACAGGCCGGCCTCGATCGCCTTGTTGATCTTGGCCCGAATCGCGTCGTCGAACGCGACGCCGACGCGCAGCACCACGAACAGCGGCATGTAGCTGTCGCGGCCGAGATATTCGAGGTCGACGACGAGGGAGTCGAGCACCTCGGGCAAGGCTTCGATGGCGGAATAGAGCTCGCTCGTGCCCATGCGCAGGCCGTGCCGGTTGATGGTGGCATCGCTGCGGCCATAGATGATGCAGGAGCCGTCCGGATCGACCTTGAGCCAGTCGCCGTGCCGCCACACGGGGCCGCGGCCGCTGCCGTCGAAATTGTCGGGATAGGTCTCGAAATAGCTGGAGCGATAGCGCGCATCGTTCTCGTCGTTCCAGAAGTAGAGCGGCATCGACGGCATCGGCTCGGTGCAGACGAGCTCGCCGACCTCGCCCGTGACGGCGCGGCCCTGTTCGCTGA
>NZ_JBFUES010001371.1:0-1543 GCF_056403875.1 Bradyrhizobium sp. P2_E8 | reverse complement strand
CTCCCGTACTGCGTGCAGACGAACGATCTGCCTTTTAGACGGTCTCCGCGAGACCCACAAAGAAAAACCCCGGCAGTTTCCTGCCGGGGTTCGCTGATCAGTCAGACGACCGATATCAGAAGTTGCGCTGAGCGCGGAGGAGCAACTGGAGGTTGCCCTGATCCTTCAGCTCGTAGGTGGCGACGGGCTTCGCAACCGCGGCGTTCGCCGTGGCAGCACCCGTGATCGTGCCCGAGTACTTCTGGTCGAGCCAGACGTAGCTCAGGTCGGCAGTGAAGGCCAGGTTCTTGACCGGGGTCCAGACCACGTTGCCGCCGATAACCGCGAGGTTGAAGTCCGGGTTACACGTGGCAGTGGCGGCGCCGAAGGCGGCGACGAAGTTGGCGCAGATCAGAGCCTTGCCCGTGTCGCCGTAGCGAAGCGAAGCGTAAGCACCATAGATCGACGAAGCCCAGTTCGGGGACCAGTTGTGGGTGTAACCACCGCGGAAGCCCCAGGTCTTGACCGTGTCGATCCCGGTACCAGTGCCGAACACGCCATCAGCCATACCGGCGAAGCCGAGGCTCTGATAGGCGATGCCGCTGCCACCGTAGATGTAGATGTTCTGCGGGAACAGGCTCTGGAAGTTGTAGCGGGTCGCACCGTCGGTGTAGACGGCCTGCAAGTTGATCGAGTCACCCGCACCAGTCGGGATGTTCTTGATCGACAAGGCACCCTGCACCGCAAAGCCCCACTTGTCGTCGGGATGGCCGGTCGGCTCCGTCGTGCCGTAGTAGGCCGTGTGGAGTTCGTGCGCGGCAACCGAGAACTGGGCGAGACCCCAGGCCTGGTCAACGCGAACCTGACCGACGATGTCGGGCGTACGCGTGCCACCCCAATCGTTGGTGCCGTAGATGCCCTGGATGAAGGAGGCGCCAGCAGCCGAAGCCGAGGTGAAGCCACTGAGACCACCAGCAGTGATGCTGGCGTTATAGAGGTTCGACTGGCCACCAGCGGCGGTCGTCAGGTCCTGCAACGCCACCGAAGCGGTGATGCCCTGGCCGAAATCAGCCGTGTACGCAACCTGGTTCACACCGGTCACGTTGTTGCTGCCGCCCGGAAGGAAGTCGGGACCACCAGCCGGATAGCTCTGCCACGGTGTGTCGAAGATCGAGACCGTGCGGCCGAAGGTGAAGCCAGCGAACTGGATGAACGCATGGTAGAGGCCGAGCGTAGCCGAGCCGGTCGAGAACGCCGACGGGTTGCTGGCGGTGGTCGCCTGGCTATCCCAGGAGAAGATCATATCGGCGTAGGTGCGCACCACGCCATACTCGGTCGCCGTCCGCGTATCGACGGTGAAGTCCATACGAGCGCGGCTCTGGTAGTAGTTGTCCAGACGGTTGTTGCCACCGCCGGGAGCGCCCTGGCCGATGCCGTAGTCGCTGTTCGTGTTCCCCAGCATGTCCGCACGGACGTAGCCGCCGAACTTGATGCAGGTGTCAGTGCCCGGCATGTAGTAGAAACCGGCTCCGTACAGGGAGCAGATCTTCACGTATTCGACCGC
>NZ_JBFUES010001370.1:0-1544 GCF_056403875.1 Bradyrhizobium sp. P2_E8 | reverse complement strand
GCTTCAGACGATCCTTGATGCCCGAAATCTGGACGTCGGAGAGCAGCGAATAGGACTTCTGCGGCTGCGGCTTGGCGACGACCTTCGGTTTGGCCGGGACTTCGACAGCGGGAACTTCCGCCGTGGGCGCCTCGTTCACGTTCGCCGATGAACCCGTCCTGGGCATCGGAATATCGGACGGAGTGGCGGCGGCAAAGGCCTGGCGCAGCGGCTCGGTCAACACGGGCGCCTGCGCAAGCCTGTCGGCGGGCACCAGGACCGGCTCGATCGCGGCCGAGGCCAGCGCCAGGGTCGGAACCAGACGGTCGGCCTTGGCGGCGCGATTGGTCGCGAGCGGTTTCGGCGGGGCCTGGGTGATCATCTCGGCACTAACGCTGGGCACGCTATCGCGTCCGAGAATAGCGGTGGTGGCGGCACCGAGGACGAGGAAACAGGTCAGAACGACGATGGTGATGGCTTTGGACAAACGTCTCTCCGACGGGGAGGGGCGGTTCACGATGTTGTCAACGGTGCCCGGGAAAAAGGAACGAATTAAGGCTTGAGTGTGCCTTTGCGGCGACAATCACCATGCCTATGGCGACATGGCTAAAAAGCCGAGCAAAATCAGGCCGCTACCGCCAGATCGTAGGCATCCTGGATGTCCGCGACGATCTCGGAGGCTTCCCAGACCGCGCGCGGCTCGACCGATTGCAGCGTCACCGTCCAGTTGCCGCCCCGGCGGGTGCGGGGGACGCTGACGATATCGAAGCGCACATTGCGGCACAGCGGGTGGCGGGCCAGCGCATGGGCCACGCGGACGCGGATTTCGTCCAGCGAAGCCGCCCTCTTGGAGTTGAGAAAATCGAAGTCCATCGCCTGTCCCTCTCGGTCCTGATTGGCGGCCTTGAGGGGGATTCTGGGCAGGCGATGGTTAATCCGCCGTTAAGTGAGGGGGATTGGAGCTATGCGGGATTCACTGTGACGGGGGTCGGAAGTCTCCGCATCGTCATGGCCGGGCTTGACCCGACCATCCACGTCTCACCTGCGGCAAGGAACGTGGATGCGCCCGGGATAAGCCCGGGCCTGACGGAGCCCAGCTACCGCCCACCCGCCTCGCGGTATTCGGCAAGAGTCCGCGCAACGAGATCGCCGACGGCGAGCACGTCGGTCACGCCGGACGTCGAGTGCCCGCCGCTCCAGATATCGCGCCAGCGTTTGGGCCGGTTGTCCCGCGCGGTAACGTCGATGTCCTTGGCGATGTCGATCGCCCCGCGCGCCGGCAGGTCGTCGGGATCAAGTCCCGCAGCGACGATCGACGGCTTCAGCATGCTGGTCTGAAGTCCCGTGAACGCGGTGGTTAGCAGGATGTCGTCGGCGCTGCTCTCGACCAGCATCCGTTTGTAACGATCGTCCGCCATGCTCTCGCGCGTCGCGATGAACTTCGTGCCCATGTAGCCGAGATCGCAGCCGAGCACTTCCGCGGCATGCAGCGCGCGGCCATCGCTGATGCCACCCGCGAGCACGATGATGCCGTCGTAGAATGCGCGCACCGCGCGGACGAAGGC
>NZ_JBFUES010001369.1:0-1545 GCF_056403875.1 Bradyrhizobium sp. P2_E8 | reverse complement strand
ACTCGCTGGCGCGCGTGTCGCCGAGTTGCCACCACACCGTCAGCCGCGCGATCGTGTCGTCCCAGCTCCAGTTCAGGATCTTCAGGTCGGCGCTTTCAATGTGGCCGTAGGCTTTCCGCCAGTAGGCGCGGATGTTCTCCGCCCCGGTGACGACGGGGGAACCGGTCAGCGTCAATGCCAGAGGACTGCGCATCTGCGCGTTGTCGGCAAAATGCGCGACGACCGCGTCGATATCGACCCTGCACCAGTTCGCGCACCATGCCGCGACGAAGCGTTCGGCGGCTGCGCGATCCAGCTTTGCACTCGTGTCTTGAGCGCTCATCTCTTGAGCGCTCATGGCTTCCGTCCGCCCATGACGCGGCCCTCCCCTGGCTCGTTGCCGGGAAAGTGGCAAAGCTCGCCCCTCATGTCAACTACGTTGACTTGAGGCACCGTCAATTGTTGTCGGCGATCGCCCCCATGACGGCCATCCACGCCGCTGCCCCCGGCGCCCCGGCGCGATCGAACGCCGCGCGCAGGACCYTGCGCTCATGGTCCGATGCCCTTTGCTCGATACGTTTCCCGGCGTCCGTCAGGCGCAGCAGCTTGGAGCGATGCTGCTCGGGCGAACGCTTCGACGTCAGGAGCTTGCGCTCCAGCAGCAGGTTGAGCGGCCGGTTCAACGCCTGCTTGGAAATGCCGAGGATCTCGATCAGCGCGCCGATCGCGATGTCGGGCCGGCGCGCCACCACGTAGAGGATGCGATGGTGGGGGCGCGACAGGCCCTGCTTTGCAAGATAGTCGTCGGCCTCCAGCGTCATCCCGCGCCAGCCGTAATACATGAGCTCCAGCGCCGCATCCAGATCGTGCAGCTTCGCAAGTGAGGCGCGGTGAAGCCCCGCGGCTTGAGACGTCTTTGCCATTGTAAGAATCTAACCCTTCGCCCGCAGTTCGCGCCGCAGCACCTTGCCGGTCGCCGTCATCGGCAGCGTCTCGGCGAACTCCACAAAGCGCGGATATTCGTGCGCGGCGAGCTGCACCTTCACGAACTCCTGGATCTCGCGCGCGAGCGCGTCGCTGCCGGCAAAACCCGGACGCAGCACGATCCAGGCCTTGATCGACTCCGTGCGGATCGGATCGGGAATGCCGACCACCGCGGCCATCGCCACCGACGGATGCTTCATCAGCGTGTGCTCGATCTCGGACGGGCCGACGCGATAGCCGGCGGTGGTGATGACGTCGTCCTCGCGGCTGACGTACCAGAAATAGCCGTCCTCATCCTGCACGCCGAGATCGCCGGTGAGCAGGAATTCGCCGGCATATTTCTTCGCGGTCGCCTCCGGATTGCGCCAGTATTCGAGCATGGTGACGGGGCACGGCTGGCGCACGCCGATGATGCCGCGCTGCCCCGTGGGCAGCTCCTCGCCCTTGTCGTTGACGATACGGACGTCGAAGCCCGGCGTCGCCTTGCCCATCGCCCCGGGCCGGATCGGAAACAGGTTGGAGTTGCTGCCGATCACGAGATTGCACTCGGTCTGGCCGAACACTTCATGCGCGTCGATGCCG
>NZ_JBFUES010001368.1:0-1551 GCF_056403875.1 Bradyrhizobium sp. P2_E8 | reverse complement strand
GCTCTGCACGTCCTGCCTCCCGCGATCCAGGCCGTCGTGCGACGGCCGCCCGGCACGGTAGCACGAAACGGCATGGTCCCTGGAAGCCTGCAAGCGCAGCTCGCGTCTTCCGCCGGCCATCTTGTCGGGCTACATGAAAGCGAGATTCATCTCGATGCGAGGATGCGGCCTGAATGTCGGTTGAGCCTGCCCCCACGGCCGAAGCCCGCCCGCCCTCGCCGCGCCTCGGCCTGCTGCCGATGATCATCTTCGGCTCGCGCTGGCTGCAACTGCCGCTCTATCTCGGACTGATCGTGGCGCAGTGCGTCTACATCGCGCTGTTCCTCAAGGAGCTGTGGCATCTGTCGTGGCACGCCCTCGATCTCACCGAACAGCAGATCATGATGAGCGTGCTGGCGCTGATCGACGTCGTGATGATCTCCAACCTGCTGGTGATGGTCATCGTCGGCGGCTACGAGACGTTCRTGTCGCGGCTCGATCTCCAGGGCCATCCCGACGAGCCGGAATGGCTCGGCCACGTCAATGCGAGCGTCCTGAAGATCAAGCTCGCCATGGCCATCATCGGCATCTCCTCGATCGCGCTGCTCCGCACCTTCATCGAGGCCGGCAATCTCGGCTCAAGCCGTGCTGGCTTTACCGAGACTGGCGTGATGTGGCAGGTGCTGATCCACATCACCTTCATCGTCTCGGCGCTCGGCATCGCCTACGTCGACAAGCTCAGCGACTCCGGAATGCGCAGACATGCAGAGTGAGGGACCGCCCGCACACCTTGCATGGAGTTGTGAGCACCAAACCGCGCCGCGCTCACTCTTTGGCTTCGAGTTGTTGAATGGCCTGATGCAGGCATTCCTGGAACTTCGCGGCGACCTGCTCGCGCGCCACGCCCTTGGCGGCGAGATCGCCTGACACCTTGTCCACGACCTCGTCCATCGTCCGGCTCTCCAGATGGTCCGTCGCCAGCGCTGTGGAATAGCTCCTGGCGGCTTCGCCGCTCAGTCCGAGCTGGCTTGCGGCCCAGAGTCCGAGCAGCTTGTTCGACCGGGCCGTAGCCCTGAACATGAGCTCCTCGTCGTGGACGAATTTAGCCTCAAAGCCCTGCTCGCGCTTGTCGAACGTGGTCATAGTCAGCTCCATTGCGTTTTCGCTGATGAGGATCGGACTGGCTGGGAGCGAACGTCTCCGTCATTCACGTCAGTTGAGGATCATTTGAATCTTCGGGCGGAAGGCAAACGCCGTCAAGCCTGCCGCTCGCGGCAGGCCCGACGCCGCATGGCCCGGAGACATCGAGAGCTGACGCATCAACAGAGAGCTGCGGGAGTTTCGACGGATTGAACGGGTCTGCCTGAGGCCCATTCGCCCCGCCACGCAATGGCAGGCGCCGTCCAGGCGCTCAAGCTCGCCTTAGGCGCGACGTAACGGGACCACGTCCGGCCCCGTCGGAGGATCAATCAAGGAGATGTTGGCGCGGCGACCGCGTTCGGTCAGCCCTTTGCGGTTGCCGCTTCGCGTGCAAGCCGCTCGGCCCTCAGCCGTTCCTTGTTGGCGTAGAAC
>NZ_JBFUES010001367.1:0-1554 GCF_056403875.1 Bradyrhizobium sp. P2_E8 | reverse complement strand
TTCCAGCACCTCGTCAAATACCCCGTGATGTGTCTTGCCGTCGTTGCCCTTGCGAAGCATCGCGAACAGGTAGGGCACGACCAGCAGAGTGGTCGGCGTTGCAAACAAGAGCCCGCCGATGACGGCGCGGGCCAGTGCGGCGTTCTGCTCCTCGCCGGCCGCGCCGATCGCCATCGGGATCATGCCGACGATCATCGCGGCCGCCGTCATCAGCACAGGCCGGATTCGGGTATGGCCGGCCTCGATCGCGGCCTCGAAGGCGGTCTTGCCTGCAAGCTGCTGCTCCCTGGCAAAGGTCACGAGCAGGATCGAATTCGCCGAGGCGACGCCGACCGCCATGATCGCCCCCATCAGCGATGGGACGTTGAGGGTCGTGCCGGTGATGAACAGCATGGTCAGGATGCCGCACAGCGTTGCCGGCAGGGCCAAAATGACGACAAAGGGGTCGCCGAAATTCTGGTAGTTCACGACCATGAGCAGATAGACGAGCACGGCTGCGAACAGCAAACCGGTGCCGAGATTGATGAAAGCGCTGTTCATGCTCTGGATCTGGCCGGTCACCTGAATGGTGTTGCCGGGTTTGAGCTGCTTCTGGAGGTCCGCCGTGACCTTGCTGATCTCGCTCGCCACGCTGCCGAGATCGCGGCCCTGGACGCTGGCATAGACCTCGTAGACCGGCTGCACATTGGCCTGGTTGGCGTTGGTCGGGATAGTGCTGCGCCGGAACGTGGTGACGTTGCTGAGCAGGCCGGGAATTGGGGTATCGCTCTGGGCTGACGCCAGCGACGTCGACACCGGCGTGTTGGCGAGGTCGTTGAGCGAGCTGATCTGGCGCTCGGGCGTCTGCACCGCGAAATAATAGGGAATGCCGGATGTCGGGTCGGTCCAGAAGTTCGGGGTCACCTGCTCCGAGGAGCTCAGGCTGACATTGAGATTGGTCGCGATCGTATCGGCGTTGAGACCGAGTTGCGCCGCACGGGTGCGGTCGATATCCGCGTAGAAGGCCGGCGCGTTCACCTCCTGCTGAAGGTGGGCGTCGGCGATCCCCGGGATCGCCGCGATGCGCTGGCGCAGCTCGTTGGCGACCTTCAGGTTGTTGGCCTTGTCGTAGCCGACGGTGCGGACGTCGATCTGGGCCGGCAGCCCGAAATTGAGGATCTGGGTGACGATGTCTGCGGCCTGGAAGTAGAACGTGTCTTCCGGAAACGCGGCCGGCAGGATCTCGCGCAGCTTGCGCACGTAGTCGGCCGTGGGCTGGTGCCCCTCCTTCAGCGAGATCAGGATCACGCCATCATTGACGCCGATGGTCGAGCCGTCGCCGAACGCCAGATTATAGGAGCGCGCGGGCAAGCCGATATTGTCGACGATCAGCGCACGGTCCCTGTCCGGAATGACCTGGCGGATCTTGTCCTCGACCTGCTGGAAGATCTTCTCCGTGTTCTCAATACGGCTCCCTGCCGGCGCGCGCACGTGGAGCTGGATCTGTCCGCCGTCGATCAACGGAAAGAAATCCCGGCCGACCAGCGGGAACAGCACGACACCAAGGACCAGAAT
>NZ_JBFUES010001366.1:0-1560 GCF_056403875.1 Bradyrhizobium sp. P2_E8 | reverse complement strand
CGTCGACATAGTCGGGGAGATAGACGTAGTGATTGCGGTAGAGATATTCGAGATATTGCGACGACACCCAGCCGCGATCGTCGGAGAAGCTCACGTCGCACCAGGCATTGCCGCGCAGGCAGCCATGGATGTTGACGCGGGCGCCCTCGGGGATGCGATCGACCACGGGGAATCCCGAACCCGGCCCGGCGCGCAAGCCGGTCGAGACGGTTACGATGCCCGGCGCGGCCAGCGCGGCCGTGGGGGCGAGCAGTAATGCTGCAACCAAAATGCTTCTGAGTCTCATGGCGTGTTCCTCCTCTGCGAGTCCGAACGCGCGGGAGGAACGAGCGTTCCTTCTGGAGCAGCCGCATCAGCCGAAAGATTGAATGCGCGCGGAGTTCAGTGTTCATCCGCCGTTCATCTGCACGACGAGCGCAACACCGCGAACGTCAGTTCACCGGCAGCATGAACCCATCGAAGTACGACGCGAGCCCAGTAAAATCGTCGAGCGGCAGCACGTTCGCGACATATTGGTCCGGCCGCACCACGACCATGCAGCCGGCCTGCCGATCGATGCCGCGCATCGTGAAAACGTCGTGGCCGCTCTTGAGGTCCGGACAGAACATCTTTTCGTAGTCGAGCAGGCCGTAGCGGCCTTTGCGCGGGAGCAGCAGCGACGGCATCGCCTCGACGGCGAGCTCGCGGTGATCCTGCTGGAAGACCGCCCGCAGGTCGATCACGGCGTCGACGTCGGCGCCTTCGGAGGTATATCGCCTCACCGGCGATTCCCTGGCCTCGGTGAGAAATTTGCACAGCGCGCGAATGGCAGAGCCGACCGCCGCCGGATTCTCCGCGCCGGAAAATGCATAGATGCGGAAGCGTCCGTCGGCCTGCGCGGCGTGGCCGAGATGAACGGGCTTTGCGTCCGCCAGCCGGATCACCGGCGCGGAATGGAAGCGCTTGCCGATGACGAGGCCTTGCGCGAGGTGCTGATGGGGCGCAGCCCCCGTGAGGATCGACGGCCTGTAATGCGTCGCGGTGCCGGCCGTATAGCGGCCGTGCCGGACGAAATAGTCTTGCGTCCTGGCGGCATCGGCGCCACCTGCCTTGGCGGCAGAGGCCAGAATCCCCGACCATTCGCGGTCGAAGTCGATCAGCTCTTTCGCAACGGCCTGACGCTCCGCCGAATAGGAATGCAGCAGGCTTGGCGCACTCCGCTTGCGGAGCACGGCCGCGAGCTTCCAGCCGAGATTGAAGGCATCCTGCATCGAGACGTTCATGCCCTGCCCCGCCTTCGGGCTGTGGGTGTGGCAGGCATCGCCGGCGATGAAGATGCGCGGCAGGCGGGTCGCGATCTCGGCCTCCGGCACGTCGTCGAACTTGTCGGTCAGGCGCTGGCCGATCTCGTAGACCGACCACCAGGCGATCTCCTTCACCTCAAGCGTATGCGGCTTCAGGATCCGCTGTGCTTTCGCAATCACGTCATCGGCGGTGATGTTGCGGCTCGCGACGCGCTCGCCGACGTCAAGCTTGGCGAGCTCGACATAGATACGCACCATGTAGCCGCCTTCGCGCGGA
>NZ_JBFUES010001365.1:0-1565 GCF_056403875.1 Bradyrhizobium sp. P2_E8 | reverse complement strand
GTCTCGCCGCTACGCGGCGAGCCACCCTCTCCCACAAGGGGAGAGGGGAAGACTCGGCCTTGCCGCGCGAACAGCCTTGCCACGCCCGCGCCAGCATGCGACTGGCCTTGTGACGAATCCCACGGCCTCCGACACACCCATGAATGTCCCTTCCATCGCTCCGCTGCCCGCGCCGGCCAACGGCCGCGACGCGCTGTCGGTGCTGCATTCGGTGTTCGGCCTGCCGGAGTTCCGCGGCGCGCAGGGCGAGATCATCCGGCACGTCACCGATGGCGGCAATTGCCTGGTGCTGATGCCGACCGGCGGAGGCAAGTCGCTGTGCTACCAGCTGCCGTCGTTGCTGCGGGAAGGTTGCGGCATCGTGGTCTCGCCATTGATTGCGCTGATGCGCGACCAGGTCGCCGGCCTGCTCGAGGCCGGGGTCAACGCCGCCGCGCTGAACTCGTCGCTGACGCCGCAGGAAGCCTCCGACATCGAGCGACGCCTGATCGCGGGCGATCTCGACCTGCTCTATGTCGCGCCGGAACGGCTGGTGACGCCGCGCTGCCTGTCGATGCTGGCACAGGCCAAGGTCGCACTGTTCGCCATCGACGAGGCGCATTGCGTCTCGCAATGGGGCCACGACTTCCGCCCCGAATATGTCGGCCTCTCCATCATCGCCGAGCGGTTCCCCGAGGTGCCGCGCATTGCGCTGACCGCAACCGCCGACGAGCTGACGCGGAAGGAGATCGTCGAACGGCTCCAGCTTGGGAGCAGTCCGCAATTCGTCTCCAGCTTCGACCGCCCCAACATCCGCTACGAGATCGTCGACAAGCGCAATGCGGTGTCGCAGCTCAAGGAGTTCATCCGGGAGCGCCATGCGGGCGATGCCGGCGTGGTCTACTGCCTGTCGCGCAACCGGGTCGAGGAGGTCGCCGCCGCGCTCGACGATGCCGGCATTGCCGCGCTGCCCTATCACGCCGGGCTCGACAGCAGCGTGCGCTCGCGCAACCAGGATCGCTTCCTCAACGAGGACGGCATCGTCATCGTGGCGACCATCGCCTTCGGCATGGGCATCGACAAGCCCGACGTGCGCTTCGTCGCCCATCTCGATCTGCCCAAGAGCATCGAGGCCTATTACCAGGAGACGGGACGCGCCGGCCGCGATGGCAAGCCGTCCGCGGCATGGATGGCCTATGGCCTCTCCGACATCGTGCAGCAGCGCCGCATGATCGACGAGTCCAGCGGCTCCGACGATTTCAAGCGCGTGTCGATCGGCAAGCTCGACGCACTGGTCGGGCTCGCCGAGACAGCGCAGTGCCGGCGCAGGCGGCTGCTCGCCTATTTCGGCGAGATCGTGCACGGCGAAACCTGCGGCAATTGCGACAATTGCCTGACGCCGCCAAAGATGCGCGACGGCAAGGTGCTGGCGCAGAAACTGCTCTCCTGCGTCTATCGCACCGGCCAGCGTTTCGGCGCAATGCACCTGATCGACGTGCTGATCGGCCGCCTGACCGAGAAGGTCACGCAGTTCGGCCACGACAAGCTGTCGGTATTCGGCATCGGGCGCGAGCTCAACGAAAAGC
>NZ_JBFUES010001364.1:0-1571 GCF_056403875.1 Bradyrhizobium sp. P2_E8 | reverse complement strand
CTCGCGCACCCGGCAATGGCGCAGGAGCCGCTCGCGACCTACAAATCCCTGAGTCCCGAGCTGGCGCTTGATCTGGCCCGGGCAGCGCTTGGCGATTGCCGATCACGCGGGTACCAGGTCGCCGTCGCGGTTGTCGATCGCTTCGGGGGGACACAGGTGATCCTTCGTGACAGGTTCGCAGGCGCTCACACCGTTTCGACGGCCTCGGGCAAGGCGTGGACCGCAGCAACATTCCGTACCAGCACCACCGAACTGAATGCCGTCAGCCAACCTGGCATGATGCAGGCCGGTATCCGCAATCTCCCCGGCGTGGTCATCATAGGTGGCGGATTGATTGTCGAAGCGGGCGGTTCGCTGGTCGGAGCCGTCGGTGTGTCTGGGGCGCCTGGCGGCGATGCTGACGAAGCCTGCGCCAGGGCCGGAATCGACGCCATACGCGACAAGCTCGAGTTTTAGGGCCGCCTTGCCCGCCTCAGCGGGGCCTTGAGCGCGTTAGCGTGAGGGCTTCGGCAACCGCGAAGCCCTCAATGCGCCGTGGCGATGAGGACGCGCCTAGATCCCCAGCAGCTTGCGCGCGTTGGCCTTGAGCACCTTCGGCCGGATCTCGTCGCGGATGTCGATCTTGGCGAAATCCGACAGCCAGCGGTCCGGCGTGATCACCGGCCAGTCCGAGCCGAACAGCATCTTGTCCTGAAGGATCGAGTTGATGTAGCGCACCAGGATCGGCGGGAAATATTTCGGCGACCAGCCCGAGAGATCAATGTAGACGTTCGGCTTGTGGGTCGCGACCGACAGCGCCTCTTCCTGCCAGGGGAAGGAAGGGTGGGCGAGGATGATCTTGAGGTCGGGGAAGTCCGCCGCGACGTCGTCCATGTACATCGGGTTGGAATATTTCAGCCGCATGCCCATGCCGCCGGGCATGCCCGAGCCGACGCCGGTCTGACCGGTGTGGAACAGCGCGATCGCGCCGCCATTGTTGATCTCTTCGTAGAGCGGATAGGCCATGCGGTCGTTGGCATAGAAGCCCTGCATGGTCGGGTGGAATTTGAAGCCGCGCACGCCGTATTCCTCGATCAGCTTGCGCGCCTCGCGCGCGCCGAGCTTGCCCTTGTGCGGGTCGATCGAGACGAACGGAATGAGGACGTCGAGATGGTCGGAGGCAACCTCCAGCATCTCGTAATTGTTGTAGCGGCGGAAACCGGTCTCGCGCTCGGCGTCGACCGGGAAGATCACGGCGGCGATGTTCTTGGAGCGGTAGTAGGCCGCGGTCTCCGGCACGGTCGGCGGATGCTTGTTCGGCGACTTGAAGTACTCCGCCATCTGCGCCTGGAAGTCGTCATAGCCGTCGTCGGCGTGGCAGCCACAGGGCTCTTCGGCGTGGGTGTGGATGTCGATCGCGACGACATCGTCGATATTGGGCAGCTTCAGCTTCGGCATTGGTTTCCTCCCGACGGGTTGCCAAATTGATTATATGATATAACGAATTTGGCAAGGCATTGCCGCAGCTTATCGATCTCGCCGGTCGGGCCGATCCGGCCGTTTCTACTGTGCATGGGGTTGTTTTCGCGAAA
>NZ_JBFUES010001363.1:0-1572 GCF_056403875.1 Bradyrhizobium sp. P2_E8 | reverse complement strand
GACCGGCCTCGTCGGCTACTGCCCGATGTGCGCGATGGCCGGGATCGGACGAGGAGGCGTGTCGTGAGTGCGGCTGCGTTCCCGCCCGACCTGTTCGAGGCTGCACGCCTCGGCGATCCGGAGGCGATCGCGTCGCTGCTCGCGACGGCGCAGCCGGATATCCGCCGCTACGCGCGCGCGACCTGCCGCAGCTCGGCGGATGCCGAGGACGCGGCGCAGGAGGCGCTCTGGATCCTGTTCCGCCATGTCGGCACGATCYGCTCGCTGCTGGCGCTGTCCGCCTGGCTGTTCAGCGTGGTCCGCCGCGAATGCCTGCGGCTCGCGCGCAAGGCCGGCCTTATGCCGGCCATCGATGCGAGCGACGCGGAGGCCGCAATGCTGTCGCGGCCCGAGGCCGATCTGCGGCTCGACGTGGCCGCGGCCTTCGAGGCGCTGCCGCTGCACTATCGCGACGTCGCGCTGATGCGCGACGTCAAGGAAATGACCATCGACGAAATCGCCGTCGCACTCGGCGCGTCCAGACAGACCGTCAAGGCACGCCTGCATCGCGCCCGCGCATTGATGCGCGAATACCTGACGAGGTGAGACATGACCGATTATCAAACCCCCGATGACCTGAAATCTGTCCCGGCCTTCGTCGCGCTCGCGCCGGTCGAAGCCAACGCCTTCCTCGCCTTCAATCATGCCGTCGAGCGCAAGGACGGCTTGATCCCGCCGAAATATCGCGAGCTGATCTCGCTCGCGGTCGCGCTCACCACGCAATGCGCCTATTGCCTCGACGTGCATACGGCACAGGCGGCGAAGGCCGGCGCGACGCGCGAGGAGGTCGCGGAAGCTGCGTTGATCGCAGCCGCGGTCCGCGCCGGCGGCACGCTCGGCCATGCGCTGTTGGCCCAGCGCCTGTTCGAGCGGCATCGAGGTGAAACCACGGGATGAACGCGCATCGGAGGCCGGCCGTACGCGTGAATAGCTACCTCGGCCTCGACGGATTTCGCTACGGCTGGGTCGCGGCCTGGATCGACGAGCACGGCGATCACGGCTTCGACTATTCGCCGGGGCTGACGCGCTTGCTCGCGGTGCCGCATGCGCGCGCGATGATCGACATGCCGATTGGATTGAATCCCAGCGGTTATCGAACGTGCGACTTGCGCGCCCGCGAACTGGTTGGCCCCGCCGTGTTTCTCGGCGCGCGCCGGGACCTCTGGACATTTCCCGACATGGCGACAGCCAATCGTCACTACTGGACGCGCGAGGGCAAGGGCAGGGGGATATCGGCGCAGCTCTGGAACATCAGGGACAAGATCAGGGAGGTCGACGAGATCATGACGCCCGCGCGGCAAGCCACGATCGGCGAGGCGCATCCGGAGTTGATTTTCTGGAATCTCGCCGGCCACGTGCGGCCCGAGAGCAAGGCGTCAGCGCGAGGCCGCGAACAACGCATTGCGCTGCTGGAGCAACGCGGCTTCGCACGCTTGCGAAAGTGGCTGACGCAGCGTCACGGCACCGGTATCGGCCGCGACGATCTCATCGACGCCTGCGCCTGCGCGGTCGCGGCGCGCGACAGCACGGAGT
>NZ_JBFUES010001362.1:0-1573 GCF_056403875.1 Bradyrhizobium sp. P2_E8 | reverse complement strand
AACCCACCCTACGGCATCTGCTATCGGAGCCACCTCATGGATGCCTCACCCCGCCCCAAGATCGCGGAAACCATCATCCATGAAACGGTGCGCCGGCGCGAGGCGCAGATCGGGCGGCGCTGCGAGGTCCTCGCCAACACGCGCATCGAATATGCCTCGCTCGGCGACTACTCCTATCTCGGCGAGAATTGCGACGTCGCCGATGCCGCAATCGGCAAGTTCACGGCGATCGCCAATTCGGTGCGGATCGGCGCGCCGAACCATCCGATGGGCCGCCCGTCCCAGCATCGCTTCACCTATTGCCCGGAATACTACGAGGCGAGCGCGACGCGCGACCGTGACTTCTTCGCGGATCGCCGCGGCGACCGGGTCATCGTCGGCAATGACGTCTGGATCGGCTATGCCGCGATCCTGCTGCCGGGCGTGCGCGTCGGCGACGGCGCGGTGATCGCGGCAGGCGCAGTCGTCAGCCGCGATGTCGAGCCCTACACCATCGTCGGCGGCGTTCCCGCGCGCCCTATCCGCAAACGCTTCGACGATGCTGTCGCGGAGAGCCTGCGCCGCATCGCCTGGTGGGATTGGCCGGATGAGTTGATCTTCGAGCGCCTCGCCGATTTCCGCTCCGAGGCGATCGAGGAATTTTGCAGGCGCTACGACCCGGCCGCCAACGCGTAAGGCGGATCCATCTCCCAAAAACAAAAATGGCCGGGCGTGAGCCCGGCCATTTTGATTCGGTGCCTGCGTCCGCCTCAGTACAGCGGGAAATTCTGCGGATAGCCGCCGACGTCGGCCGGCGGGGACAGCGGCTGGCGATCGATCGGGCGGTTGAGGTTTTCGCGGGCGAAGGACGGATAGCCCACCGCCGGCGGGAAGGCGTAGTCGGTGAACTTGCGATCGCCCGGATTGACCTCGGTGCCGCCGTCGAGCCAGGAGCGCTTGCTCACATAGATGCGGGTTCGTCCCTGCTGATAGACCGTGTTGGGGCCGCTCGGGCCGTAATACGGCCGGCCGCGCTCGTCATAGCGCTTGATCTTGGTGTCGGCCGAGGCCGGCGCCGCGRAGACCATGGCAATCGCGGCGCCTGCCGCAAGCAACGTCGCCAATTTGTTCGCGGCAGAAAATTTCGAGCTCATCACGTCCCCTTCAGGCGGCAAGCCGCCAGTCGATTTCGACCCATACTAGCCCGGTCGGGGTGGCCGCAACTAGGTCTATTGGGTCACACCAGAGCGGAATAATCGTACGCGCCGGCAAAAGTTGCATGAATACCAGCCACTTGAGCTCAATGCCGGTCAAAGCGCTCCGCGCAATTGCGCGTTCGCGGCGCCCAGCAGCCAGTCCGGCGCGCGCTGGGGGTCGCAACCCCTGCGCTTGAGCTCGGCACGGGCGAAGAATTCCGCCAGCTTCGGCTCGTTGCCCGAGGTGAGCAGCGTCAGCCGGTTCAGCGTGCAGGCGATGGCCGCGCGCCGGGCGGGCAGCGTATCGCCCTGGCAGGAGAAGCCGGAGATCTGGAGCGCCGGCTCCTCGCTGCGCTTGAGATAGCCAAGGCATGCCTGTGCCGTGCCGGTCGGACGGA
>NZ_JBFUES010001361.1:0-1573 GCF_056403875.1 Bradyrhizobium sp. P2_E8 | reverse complement strand
ACCTTCAGCTTCGGATCACTCTTCATGAGGTCGAGCATGTCGGTCATCGCGCGTTTGCAGTAGCCGCAATTGTAGTCGAAGAACTCGACGAAGGTGACGTCGCCCTCCTTGTTGCCGAGCACGACCTGGCGCGGCGAGTTGAAGATCGCGTCCGCGTTCTGCGCGATGCTGGCCTCGTGCTTCTGCGTTTCGGCCGCGGCCTGGCGCTTGCTGAGCTCGGTCATCGCCTCCTCGAGCACCTCGGGATGGGTGACGAGGTAGTTCTTGATGATCGCCTCGATGTCGGTGCGCTGGGCATCGGAGAAGCTGTCAGCCGACGCGGGCGCGGTTGCGCCGAACATGGCGAGCGCAAACAGCGCGGGAGCAAGCAGACGCAGCGAAGGCATAGGCAAATCCTCTTATCCAAAGCAGGTTTCGGAAAACGTCCCGGCGGACTTAAAGCTCGGTGTCGTGACGTCGTGGTGTCTGGCGTCGTTCTAGCTAGTTGCGCGGCGGCTTGGCCGCCACGATGTCGTCGGCCTTGACCCATCCGGGCGTGCCGATGGCGAAACGGGTTTTCGCGCGCGTGGCGAGCTCGCGGGCGGTCTTGTTGTCGCCGCGCAAGTAGGCGGCCTGCGCCGACGCGAGATCCGCCTCGGCATAATCTCCCTTCCGGCCATAGGCCATCGCGAGCTGAGTAAAGCCGATTGGCGCTTCGGGCTCCCGTGCCACCGCGGCACGGAGAATCCGAACGGCGTCGTCGGTGTAGGCCTTATTATCGGTTCCAACCAGAGCCTGCCCAAGTAACATCTCGATGAGGGGCGCGTTGTTCGAGAGCGCGACAGCCTTGCGCAGGGGAGCGATCGCTTCGGCGGGCTTGCCGCTCTCCAGCAAGGCCTGGCCGCGCACCTCGTAGAAGTACGGGTTGTTCGGCTGGACCTGGATCAGCGCGTCGATCTGGGCGAGCGCGCTGCGCAGATCGCCGTGCAGATAGGTGCTGATGGCGCGGGCGTAGCGCGCCGGCAGACTGTCGTTGGTCTGGGGATAGCGACGGTACACCGTCTCCGGCCGCTCCATGAAGGCGGAGATCTTGGCGCGCACCATGTCATGGCGGAGCTGGAGCGCGGGATCGTCCTTCTTGTCCCAATAGGGGCTGGAGCTTGCGAACTCCTGCAGCGCGGCGACGCGCTCGGCCGGCATCGGGTGCGACTGCAGATAGGGATCGGCGCCGCGCGCGGCGAACAGGCTCTCGCTGGTGAAGCGCTTGAAGGTCTCGTACATGCCCTTCGGCGACTGCCCCGTCGCGGTCAGGAATTTCACGCCGGCACGGTCGGCATTCTCCTCCTGCTGGCGCTGGTAAGACAACAGCGTGCGGCGGATCATCTCCTGTGGACCGGCGAGGGCGGCCGCCCCCGCATTGGCGAGGCCGTTGTTGCCGGTGCTGCTGCGCTGGGTGCTGCCGGCGGCGATCGCGCCGGCGCCGAGCAGCATCGCGATGATCATCTGGGTTTGGGCGGCGGCGAGCTGCTCGCGCAGCTTCGACAGATGGCCGCCCGCCAGATGCCCGGTCTCATGCGCGAGCACCCCGATGATC
>NZ_JBFUES010001360.1:0-1578 GCF_056403875.1 Bradyrhizobium sp. P2_E8 | reverse complement strand
GCCATTCACAACGTGATCGGTCACTATTTCAATTTCGGGAGGTTCGGGGTCGTCCTGTTCTTCTTCGTCAGCGGATTCGTGATTCCCTACAGCTTTCCCAATACCGCGACGCCGGTTCGCGATTTCACGATCAGCCGTTTCTTCAGGCTCTATCCGGCCTACTGGCTGTCGATCGCGGTGGTGCTGATCCTTGCTCCGCTACTGGAAGGCAAGACCTTCCCGCCGTCGCAGATCGCGATCAATCTGACGATGTTCCAGATGTTCGTGGGCGTTCCGAATCTGCGGATCGTCTACTGGACGCTGTTCATCGAACTGATTTTCTACATTTCGTGCATGGGGTTGTTCGCGGCCGGCCTTCTGAACCGGCGCCTGACCGCGTTCTACATCGTGGTTGCCGCCTCGGTGATCTGCATCATCGGGCCGTTGTTCATTCCCTATCGGATCGTGTGGTCCGGGATGGAGATCGTCCTCAATTTGACGGCGATGTTCTTCGGCAAGGTCATTCGCGATACCGTGATCGGTGAACGCTTGCGATGGCAGCACGTCGCGGTTTGCGCGGTGCTCTATTTCGTCTTTGCGATCACGCTCTCGTTGAAGCGGTTCGGCGTCGAATATCACGACAATTTCTTCCACGGCTATTCGATCGGGGCGGCCTATGTCAGCGCCGGCATCTTCTTCATGATCTTTGCTGCGTTCGGCGAACGGATGTCGTGGCGTTTCATGGCGTTCGTCGGTGTCATCAGCTACTCGGTGTATCTGATGGCACCGTTTGTCATCGTGGCGATCATGCACTTCTTCGGCGCGGGCCGTGATCCGGCCGAATGGCTGTTGTTCGTCACCGCGGTCGTCGTGTTCTCCCTTCTGGTCAGCTGGCTCACGCATATCGTCGTGGAGAAGCCGTTCATTAAGATCGGACACCGGATTCGTTCGCGGTCGGCTCGCGCCGTCGCGCTTGATTCGTCCCTGCGCGGGCAAGGTGCCGCGGAGTGACGGCAATGACGTACAATCCAAATAGTGCGGCTGATGGCGCCTTTGTTCCTTCTATCCAGGGACTTCGCGGCGTGGCGGCGCTCAGCGTGCTGATGGATCATTTCTACGACATGCCCAAGGGAGGCGTGTACGACTTGCCGAACCCGGGCTTTCTGCCGCCGCTCTGGCCCTGGCTGCAGTCGGTGATTAACGTTGGCGGGCACGGGGTCGAGCTGTTCTTCATGATCAGCGGCTTCCTGATTCCGGCGAGCCTGGTGCGGCATGGATATCTGTCGAAATTCTTCTTCGACCGGGTATTGCGCATCATGCCGGTCTTTCTGGTCCTGCATTTCACGCTGTTCATCGTCGGGCCGATCGTCAGTTACAAGTTTTTCCGCGGCATCGACATCGGCAGCTATCTCCAGCTGTTCTTCGCCAACATGTTCTTCCTGCAGGACGTGCTTGGCCTGCCGATCGCGCAGCAGAATGCGTGGACGCTGACCTATGAGTGGGCGTTCTACATCTGGTTTGCGCTGGCCTTTGTCGCGCAGCGCCGGGGCGGCTGGTTGCTGGCGGTGCCGCTGATCGCGCTCGGATTGGTCTGCTTGC
>NZ_JBFUES010001359.1:0-1579 GCF_056403875.1 Bradyrhizobium sp. P2_E8 | reverse complement strand
GCCTTAGGCCGCGTCTCGAAGGATGGACCCGGGCGAGATCTGGCATTCATGGTTCGAGACGCGCGTTCCGCGCTCCTCACCATGAGGATCGAGAGCGAGGGCGTGGTAGGAGAGACGGACGAAGATGCTGAGCCCGGACGAACTCGAACGCTATGCCCGCCATATCGTGCTGCGCGACGTCGGCGGCCCGGGCCAGGCTGCGCTGAAGCGGGGCTCCGTGCTGGTGATCGGCGCCGGCGGGCTCGGCGCGCCCGCCTTGATGTATCTGGCCGCCGCCGGAATCGGTACGCTCGGCGTGGTCGATGACGACGTGGTGTCGCTGTCCAACCTCCAGCGCCAGGTGATCCATACGACGCCGGACATCGGCCGCCACAAGGTCGAGAGCGCGGCCGAGCGCATTTCCGCTCTCAATCCACATGTGCGCTTCGTCGGTCACGCCACCTGGCTCAACGCCGACAACGCGCTCAGCCTGATCGGCGACTACGACCTCGTGCTCGACGGCTCCGACAATTTCTCGACACGCTATCTGGTCTCGGATGCCTGCTTCTTCGCGAAGAGGCCGCTGATCACCGCGGCGCTCGGCACCTTCGACGGCTCGCTCACCACCATCCGCGCGCATGAGAAGAACGAGGCTGGCGAATTCAATCCGACCTATCGCTGCCTGTTTCCGGAGGCGCCGCCGCCCGGCACGGTGCCGGCCTGCGCCGAGGCCGGCGTCATGGGCGCCCTCGCGGGCGTGCTGGGTTCGATGATGGCGCTGGAGGCGATCCGCGAGATCGTCGGTTTCGGCGACGGCCTCGTCGGCCGCCTGCTGATGATCGATGCGCGCGCGATGCGCTTCGAGACGCTGCGCTACGCGCGCGATCCGGCCAATCCGCTCAACGGCGATGGGCCTGTGTTCGAGGATCTAAGCATCCATCGCGAGTAGGCTGCTCACATTGCCGGGCGGAGAAAGTCGCGCGCCTCGCGTCGCCTGTGYCGTCTCCGGACAGTGATCGGGACGGGCCCGAATCGACACTTGCAAGTGTCTCTCTTCGTGATTGAATTCGCGTCGCCGCAAGGCAAATGGTTATTTCAGATTGGAGATTGCTATGAAGTACATCTCGAGCTGGAAACTGCCGCCAAGCCTGATCGACTCCGCGATCGAGAAATTCCTGAAGACAGGGGGCGCGCCACCGGAAGGCGTGAAGATGCTCGGCCGCTGGCACGGAATGAATGGGACGGGTTTTGCCATTTCGGAGAGCAACGACCCCAAGGCCATGTACCAATGGTACGCCCAATGGGCCAACGTCATGGAGATCACTGTGACCCCATGCGTGGAAGACGCCGAAGCCGGCCCGATCCTGGCCGCCTTGGCAAAGCAGTGACTGGCTCGGAGCGGCCGCGGTATGCCGGCCGCTCCGTTCAAGTCTGCGAGCCTCGGCGCACAGCGCCTCAGAGCATGCTCGGCAGCACGCGATCCGGCGGCTTGTGCGCGTCGAGGAAGGTGCGGATGTTGATGATCACCTTCTCGCCCATCTCGACGCGGCCTTCGATCGTGGCCGAGCCCATGTGCGGCAGCAGCGTCACCTTGCCGGCC
>NZ_JBFUES010001358.1:0-1581 GCF_056403875.1 Bradyrhizobium sp. P2_E8 | reverse complement strand
GCGGGGAGGCGCGCGCCGCAGTGCTGGCGCAAATCGCTTTCCGCCATCCTTGCACCCGAATAGGCGGCCAGAAGCCGACTTGCGCCAGAGGCATCTTGAAGCACCACGGCGAGGGCGCGGGTGATGCCCTCGCATGCCACAAGCGCGTGGTCGATCTCCTCCAGTTCGACCCGATACCCCCGAAGCTTGACCTGATTGTCCGCGCGGCCGCGAAAACGCAGCACACCCGTTTCGGCTTCGGCCTCCACGAGATCGCCGCTCCGATAGAGTATCGATCGATAGCCGCCGATCAGCGGGTCCTGACAAAAGCGGCGGGCCGTCTCCTGGGGATTGTTGATGTAGCCGAGCCCGACGCACGGGCCGCCCAGCCACAACTCGCCGGCAGTTCCCGCGGCGACCGGCTTCATGTCCTCGTCCAGAATCCGATAGCTGAAATTGGGATTGAGCCGCCCCAGCGGAGCCAGACCGTCGTCAGTGTCGAAAACCGACTCGACGATCTCGAAACCGCTGCAGATGCAGCTTGTCTCGGTCGGGCCGTAGCAATTGATCAGCTTCGCCTTGCCGGCGAACGAATCGTGGAATCGGCGCAGCCGAGCCAGCGGAAATCCCTCGCCGCCGAACATGAACCGGCTGACGCTCGGCAGCCATTCGGGACTCAGCAGATGCATGGAGTCCAGGAACATGAAGAGGGTCGGCACGGCGAAGAAGAACGTGCACCGATGCCTCGTGATCTCCGCCACCAGCTCCGCGGGCGGCCTCCCCTTCAGCGCGTCGAGCGCGACAATCGCCGCTCCGTTCAGCAATCCCGCATAGATGTCAAAAACCGAATTGTCGAAATAGATCGGATTGACGTTGGTCAACCGGTCGTGCGAACCAATTCCAAGGTCGCTCTTCGCCCATGCAATGAGGTGAAGCACCCCCTGATGGGGAATGACCACGCCCTTCGGCTCGCCCGTCGATCCGGAGGTGAACATGACATAGGCCGGATCGGCCCCGGTGATCAGGGACGTCAGCGGCAGATTGTCGTCGTCGAGCTTCGAAACGGCATGATGCAAGGCCGCTCTGGCCTCTGCATCGCCGATCACCGTCCGCGGGCCGGATCCCTCGCGCACGCTGACGATCAAGGCTGGCCGGCATCGCTCCAGCATGAGCCGGGCACGCTCCGCGGGGGCCGCAGGGTCCAGGAATGCATAAGGCGCCCCGATCTTGATGCAGGCGATGGCAAGCGCATAGGCCTCGGCAATCTTCGGCAGTTCAAGGCACACCACGGCGCCCTTGCTCACGCCCTGCGACGTCAGCCATCGCGCCAACCGGTTTGCCGACTTGTTGAGCTCTGAAAACGTGAAGTGATCGCCCTCGCAGATCAGTGCGACAGCGTCCGGCGAAGACGACACGACCTCTTCGAAGCGCAGCCCGAGACTATAGGCGGTCATACCGGCACCTCCGCCGCTTTATGACTGTCAGGATCAGCCGGCGCGCCCAGCAATGCCGGCACGATCTCGGCAAAATCCCGCCGGTTGAGCGCGATCACGGCCGCGGGCAGTTGCGCATCCGGAAACTGAGCCCGCAACGCGTTCCCGA
>NZ_JBFUES010001357.1:0-1585 GCF_056403875.1 Bradyrhizobium sp. P2_E8 | reverse complement strand
AGCCGCGCATTCCTTGCGATACTACGCCGCGTTGGAAAACGTATGGTTCGGCATCGATCCAGATATCAAGGCAGTCATACTGCAAGCGCCTCTGAAGGCGTTAACTCACATGCTCATAGCCCCTGCCGCCTTGGTCCTGGGACCGTTACAATTCTTTCCGGGGCTACGCGCGCGCCATCCGACGCTGCATCGTTGGTCCGGCCGAACTTACGTCCTAGCGTGCGTTACGAGTGGAACAGGAGCGTTGGCTACGTCACCCTTTGCTTCGGGTGGCTGGGTGGCTGGCGTCGGCTTCGGGATTCTCGCTGTATTGTGGATCGGCACGACTGTAGCGGCTTGGATTTCGGCCGTGCAGGGAAGGCTTGAGTGGCATCGGCTACTTATGCGATTCAGCTACGCGATGACCTTCGGAGCCGTTGTCCTTCGCCTGCAGATTCCGATCGGTTACGCATTGGGGTACGGCAGCTATTCCAGCATGTCTCCGATTCTGGCGTTTACGTCGTGGATTCCCAATGTCTTGATCGTCGCTCTGTATTCGACCTTGGAAGCTCGTTGGCGATCTCGGTGGGTTCAATGAAGCCTCCGTGCCCCGCACGCCAAACATGGCGAACAATGAACGTATGCTAATTCCCGCTGAGATAGGCGCTGTGAAGAATATCCGGATTCTGCCGCAACTCCTCGGGTTCGCCCGAGAAGCGAATATATCCCCGCTCCATGACATGGACGCGATGGGAGATTCGCAATGCGATATGCGTGAACTGCTCGATCAACAGTACCCCGACGCCATCAGCGGCGAGCTGAATGATCACCGGAACCAGCCTGGCTACGATCACGGGGGCAAGGCCAAATGACAATTCATCCGCAAGGATGTAGCGCGGGCGCTCGACGATGGCCTGGGCAAGTACGACCATTTGTTGCTGACCGCCGGAGAGCGACCCCGCTCGCGCGCCAAGTTTTGGGCGAAGCTCGGGAAACGTATCGAGCGCCGCCTCGATGCCATCCTCCCGCTTGCGACCCGGCAGATGATGACCGGCGACCCGGAGATTATCGAGGACCGATAGTTCGCTGAGCACGTGGTGGCCTTCGGGGACGGCCGCAACTCCGAGACGGCGAACCTGCTCGGGCCTGAGGCCACCAATGGACCTTCCGTCGATGAGCACGTCGCCGGAGGAAACGGGCAACGCACCCGCCGCGGCGAGAACGAGCGAACTCTTGCCAGCTCCGTTGGCGCCGAGGAGAGCCGTAACCCGCCCCGGTGGAATCTCGAGGTTCACGCCATGCACGACCTGCTTGCCACCGCGCGCAATCGCCAGACGCTCGATCCGGAGGCAATCGGTCATGCCGTTTCTCCAAGGTATGCGGCACGCACTTTCGGATCCTTCAAGGTCGGACCTACCGGGCCGTAGGCGATCACGGTGCCGAAATCGAGAACCAGCATCTTCGAGCAGGTCGATGAGATCAGGTCGACGTCGTGATCGACGAGCAGCACCTGGGCCCCGCAGAACGCCGGGATGCCAACAATAGTCTTGCGCAGGAAATCCGATTCGGATTCGCTAAGGCCGGCTCCGGGTTCATCCATCATGAT
>NZ_JBFUES010001356.1:0-1586 GCF_056403875.1 Bradyrhizobium sp. P2_E8 | reverse complement strand
GGCCTGGTCTACGAGGGCGCGAAAGCCTTCGCGACACCGCGCCGCCTCGCGCTCACCGTGCACGGAATCCCTGCACGTCAGCCCGACCTGAAGACCGAACGCCGCGGACCGAAGATGGGCGCGCCCGATGCGGCCGTGCAGGGCTTTCTGAAAGCGACAGGTCTGAACTCGCTGGACGAGGCCAAGATCCAGCGCGATCCGAAGGGCGACTTCTACATCGCGCTGATCGAGAAGCCCGGCCGCGCCGCGATCGACGTGCTTGCGGAGATCCTGCCCGTCATCATCCGCACTTTCCCCTGGCCGAAATCGATGCGCTGGGGCGCGCGTTCCGGAAAACCCGGCTCGCTCAACTGGGTGCGTCCGCTGCACGCGATCACCGCGACGTTCGGGCTCGAGACCGAAGAGCCTGATGTCGTGCCGTTCTCGGTGGACGGCATCGAAGCCGGCCAGACCACCTATGGCCATCGCTTCATGGCGCCTAGCGCGATCAGCGTGCGCCGTTTCGAGGACTACGAAGCGAAGCTGAAGGCCGCAAAAGTCATCCTCGATCCGCAGGCGCGCAAGGACATCATCTTCGCGGATGCCAAGGAGCTGACCTTCGCGCAAGGATTCGAACTGGTCGAGGATCAGGTGCTGCTCGACGAAGTCTCGGGCCTCGTCGAATGGCCTGTCGTCATGATGGGATCGTTCGAGCAGGAATATCTCGCGATCCCGGAAGAGGTGATCCGCGCCACCATCCGCAACAACCAGAAGTGCTTCGTCGTCAGGGATTCCAAGACGGGCAAGCTGACCAACAAGTTCGTCCTCACGGCGAATATCGAGGCGGCCGACGGCGGCAAGATCATCGTCGCCGGCAACGAGCGCGTGATCCGTCCACGCCTGTCGGATGCGAAATTCTTCTATGAGACGGACCTGAAGACCAAGCTCGAGGACCGATTGCCGAAGTTCGAGCAGATAGTGTTCCATGAGAAGCTCGGGACGCAGGCTGCGCGCATCAAGCGCATTGAGGTGCTAGCAGTGGAGATCGCGCCGCTGGTCGGCGCCGATGTCGGGAAGGCGACCCGCGCCGCGCATCTGGCGAAGGCGGATCTGCTGACCGAAGTCGTCGGCGAATTCCCTGAGGTGCAGGGCCTAATGGGCAAGTACTACGCGCTGGCGCAGGGTGAGGATGCTTCCGTCGCCGCGGCTTGCGAGGAGCATTACAAGCCGCAAGGCCCCGCCGATCGCGTGCCGACCGATCCGGTCAGCGTTGCAGTCGCGCTCGCCGACAAGCTCGACACGCTCGTCGGCTTCTGGGCCATCGACGAGAAGCCGACGGGCAGCAAGGACCCTTATGCGCTGCGCCGTGCCGCGCTGGGTGTGATCCGGCTGATCGCCGAGAACGCACTGCGTCTGTCGCTGATGAAGGTGGCGGCGTCCGCGCTCGCCGGCTTGTCGGTGAAGCCGGYCGACGCACAGAGGCTTCCGAGCGATCTGCTCGCCTTCTTCGCCGACCGCCTGAAGGTCCAGCTGCGCGAGCAGGGCGCGCGGCACGATCTCGTCGATGCCGTGTTCGCGCTTGGCGGCCAGGACGACCTGCTCATGAT
>NZ_JBFUES010001355.1:0-1588 GCF_056403875.1 Bradyrhizobium sp. P2_E8 | reverse complement strand
GCGTAGAACTGCTTCTGCGCCTCCTCATGGTCGCGCATGGCCTTCTCGGCCTCGATCCGGCGTGCCGCATCGCGTGCCTGGCGCTGTTCGGGGGTCAGGGGTTTGCGTCGGAAGGAAAGGTCTTCGCTCATGGCAAGACAACGCGGCAGCGGGGCAACGGTTCCACCCCGAACCGGGCGGGCCGGCCAAGGTCAAACCGAGATATCCGCATCGTTAGGACGTTACTGGCAGGAACGACCTCAACATCGCCCGCAGCCCCCTCGCAGCAGGACAGGCCGCCCAAAACAAAATCTCGAAAAACAACCCCATGCACAGTAGCTAAGTCCTGCTGGCGCAACGGTTTTTGGAATCCACGAAACGCCCTTTGACGCGTCCGGCAAAACAGTGGCATTCTGCGATCTTCGGAAAATCCGTTGGCCATGAGACTCGGCACCGGATCGGGCAGCCGGATCGGTTGACGTTAGACGCGTCGGCCGCCAGCGGAGCTGCGGCAACCGCCCCCAACGCGACGATGCCTTTCGCGGACAAACTACTGTTCACCGATGCCAAGCTGAAAGCTCCGCCAGAATTCGCGCGGCGATCGATACCGGACGCTTGGCGCGCCGTCGCGCGAATGGGCCGACAAGCAAATCGCTGGCACGAAACGTCAGCCGCTTTTCCTCCTTCGCAGGATGAGGAGGCGCGTCGAGAGTTCGCGGCAGCTGCGGAACACGACGTCATTGAGACAGGTCAATACGACCACGCCCAAGCTCTGGGATCTTAACTTCGGCAAGCAGATGGAGACGGCCATGTCACAGCAGAGCAGCATGCATTTCTACCTCAGTTGGGCCAAGGAGCGGATCGACGAAATGGACGCTGCATTGGCCTCGTTCGAGGTCAAAGTCGGCCAGGCCAAGGCTGAGTCCAGGGTCAAGACTGATCAGCTTCTGTCCGATCTGACCAAGCGCCGTGACGAGTTTCAGGCCCTGCTCAAGACCCAGGCCGAGGCGGGCGAAACCGCCTGGGCTGGCGCCAAGACGGATCTGGAGAGGCAATGGACTGGATTCGAGGCCCAGGTGAAGACCTACTTCGAAGGCGCTGGCAAACAGCTCGAGCAGCAGCAGGCCACGTTCAAGGACGTTGCGGCTGCGCAGTCCAAGGCCTGGCGCGAAGCAGCGGACAAATTCCGCGAGGCCGCGGGCAAAGTGGCCGCAGCCCGAACCGTTGATGTCGATGCCGCGCTCAAGCAAATGAGATCCGATGCGTCCGAAGCAGAAGCGCGTCTGCAGAAGCTGAAACAGGCTGGCAGCGAATCCTGGTCGGTCCTGAGCGCCGGACTCGCCGAGTCCCGGAAGGCGTTCGATCAAGCGAACAAGGCCGCGTGGGACGCGCTGAAGGGCGCAGGTCCAAAGAGCTGAAAGTTTCGCTTCCGAAGAAAGAGCGTGACGCGCCCGAGTGGCGCGCAGCGATGGAAGCCTTGCTTCTGGTGGTCGCGCGCGGCGGCCCGACCATGTTCGCCCGTATCGGCGTCATGCGGGCGCTGAACCGACGTCCCGAAGCTCAATTCCAAGGGAAAGGAGCCGTATTGGGGTCGACGCAAGCCGAACAG
>NZ_JBFUES010001354.1:0-1589 GCF_056403875.1 Bradyrhizobium sp. P2_E8 | reverse complement strand
CGCCCAACGTCGTGCGCGGCGGCTCGCATTCCGGCAATATCGCTGCGGTCGATCTTGCCCGCGAGGGCCTGCTCGACATTCTCTCGTCGGACTACATTCCGTCGAGCCTTCTGATGGCTGCGCTGCAATTGCCGGAACATGTGCCCGCGATCAGCCTTCCGGCGGCGGTACGCACCGTGACGAAAGCTCCGGCCGAGGCGGTCGGTCTCTCCGACCGCGGCGAGATTGCGGTCGGCAGGCGTGCCGACCTCATCCGCGTGCACATCGCGGGCAGCGTTCCCGTCGTCCGCAGCGTCTGGCGCGAAGGAGGCCGGGTCGCATGAGCGAGACCGCGACCATGGCGCAGGGCGAGGCGGGTGCGATCGGCCCTGGCCGGCTCGTGCTCGTGGTCGGTCCCAGCGGCGCCGGCAAGGACACCTTGCTGCGGCTGGCGCAGGCAGCGTGCACCGACGATCAGAACGTCGTCTTTCCGCGTCGCGTCGTGACGCGTGAGTCCTCCGCGGCGGAGGACAACATTGCCATGAGCCCGGACGAATTCCGACGCGGGATCGATCATGGCGATTTCGCCGTGCATTGGGAGGCGCATGGGCATTCCTACGCGCTGCCGCTCGACATCAACGACGACATCCGCGCCGGCCGCGCCGTCGTCGTTAATGTCTCGCGCACCGTGATTGCCGCGTTGCGCCAGGCCTATGCCAATGTCGTCGTGGTCGCCATCACGGCGCCGCCGGACGTGCTGGCGCAGCGGCTTGCCGCCCGCGCCCGGCACAGCGACGGCAATATCGCGGACCGGCTGTCGCGCAGCGTCGAAGACGTATCGGCGCAGGCCGATGTCACCATCCTCAACGCCGGCAGCGCGGATTATCACGGCCGCCAGCTCGTGCGCGTGATCAGGAACGAAGGCTGGCGCGAGTAACCGCTGGCGCAAGGGAGAGTGGAAGAAATGTCGGTGATCGAAACGGTCGAACAATTGGAGGCCATCTACGGTGCCGTCGGTGACGCCTCGACCGTGAAAGTCGCCGACCATGTGACGCCGCTCTATCGCGTCTTCATCGAGAAGGCGCCGTTCGCGGCGCTCGCCACCATCGGGCCCGAGGGCATCGACTGCTCGCCGCGCGGCGATCTGCCCGGCTTCGTCCGCATTCACGACCCCAAGACGCTGATGCTGCCGGATCGCCGCGGCAACAACCGGGTCGATTCCCTGCGCAACATCGTGCGCGACCCGCGCGTGTCCCTGATGTTCCTGGTTCCCGGCTCCGGCAACGCGGTCCGTGCCAACGGCCGCGCGCATTTGTCGATCGATCCGGAGCTGCTGGCCTCCTTCAAGGTCGAAGGCAAGGCGCCGCGCAGCGTGATGGTGATGAATGTGGACGAGATCTACTTCCAGTGCGCCCGCGCCATCGTCCGCTCCGATCTCTGGAACCCGGACAAGCGGATCGATCCGAAGACCTTGCCGACCCCCGGCCAGATCCTCGCCGAGATGAGCCAGAACAAGGTCGGCGGCGAGGAATATGATCGCATCTGGCCGGAGCGTGCGGCTGCCACGATGTGGTGATCTTACCCTCTCCCCWTGTTGGAGAGGGTGGCTC
>NZ_JBFUES010001353.1:0-1595 GCF_056403875.1 Bradyrhizobium sp. P2_E8 | reverse complement strand
TGGCAAGATGACGAGAGGTCATGTCGGACTCTCCATTCTGAGCAAATGATTGTCCCGGAGCAGGTCGCGCCACAGCTCGCTGGGACCGAATGCGCCGGACTTCGAGACGACGTCAACGCCGGCCCAGCGACCGCCTTGCAGGATCGAGCGCGGCAACCCCGGAACGATACGCCCCGTCACCTGGAGCGCATGCGCGCCAAGGGCAACGCATGCGGCCTTCAGGGTTTCGCCGCCGGCGACGATCAATGTGCCGGGCTGTTCGAGCGCCGCGATCAGCGCCGTCATTTCGCGCGCGATCCGCCGCGCCGCCTCGGCGCGCGCCAGGCCTTCGGCGAGAGAGAATTTGACCAATGCGATTTCGTCACCGGCGAGCTTGCGCTGGACACGCGCGGCGCCCTCGCCTTCCGCAAGCGCGATGGTCGCCTCGCCGCATGCGGCGAGCTGCGACGCCGTGGCGGGCTGGTCGGAACCGAACAGCCCCAGCACCGGCAGCTTCAACTGGCTCGGCGCATCGGCACGGTGGCTCCGGGCGAGCGCCCCGGCCAATCCGCCGCTTCCGCACCACAGCACCGGCCCCGGCATGCGCCGTCCCATCTCCACGACACGATCGAGATCGATGTCGCTCTCGGCATCGAAGACCTGAACGCCGGCCTGCGCCAGCGTATCAGCCTGCCCCTGCCGCGCCTCGATACCCTCGAGCTGCAACTGGGCGAGGAGATTGTCGCCGACGCGATGCCACTCGCCCTGCACCGTGCGCGCGAATTGCTGGCCATCGACGGTACGGCGCCCCTGATAGTCGAAGGCGGGCGCAACCACGCAAGATGCCCAATGGCCGCTGCGCAGGCAGGCGCCGAGCTCTGCCGCCCACGCCCCACGCAGGAGACTATCGACCTTCTTGTAGCCGATCGTCGCCCCGCGCAGTTGCGGCGCCAGCCGCTCGACGATCTCGACGCTCTCGGCTCTGGAGCGTTCCCGCGTGCCGCTGTCGATCGCAAGGCTCCGGGAGCCTTGCGCCGCGGGCGCTTCCGGCCAGGTGACGTCGAACGGTCCGCACAGACCGACGAACTCCGCCGCGGTGTCGAGCGCACCGGTGAGGTCGTCGGCAAGCAGGCGAACGCTCGTCATCGCCGCGCGCCTCCCGCGGCAAAAATCTTACCCGGATTCATCAGGCCATCCGGGTCGAGCAATTGCTTGATGCCGCGCATCAGCTCGATGTCGAGGGGATCAGCAACGCGGGCGAGCCGGCCGCGATTGGTGATCCCGATGCCGTGCTCGGCGCTGATGGCTCCGCCTTGCGCCGCGGTCTCGTCGTCGACGATCTCGTTGATCTCGGCCACCAGCCTGGCCGTCGCATCCGGGTCCTGGCAATGCACGCGATCCATCAAGGCCACGACATGGATGTTGCCGTCGCCGATATGTCCGTGCATGACCACATTTGCATGCGGCACGGCGGCCTTGATCCGGGCCTCGACATTGTTGACGAAGGCCGCCTGGCGCTCCAGCGGCACGACGCTGTCATGCGACACCACGTAACCGCTGCGCTTGTTGCCTTCGGACACGCTGTGGCGGACCGCCCAGATCGCCTTCGCCTGCGC
>NZ_JBFUES010001352.1:0-1595 GCF_056403875.1 Bradyrhizobium sp. P2_E8 | reverse complement strand
CCTTGCAGCCGAGGCCTTCGGCGACAGCGACATGGTCGACGCCGTAGCCGCCGAGCTCGGGCGCGTTGATGTTCTCGAAGGAGAGCTGGACGTGATAGTCCATGTCGAAGCCGCGCTGGGCCTGGCGGATCAGGCCGAGATAGGAATTGTTCACGACGACGTGGATGTAAGGCAGATTGAACTGCGCGCCGACCGCGAGCTCCTCGATCAGGAACTGGAAGTCGTAGTCGCCCGACAGCGCGACGATGTCGCGATCCGGGCATGCCGCGCGCACGCCGAGCGCCGCGGGCAGCGTCCAGCCGAGCGGCCCCGCCTGCCCCGCATTGATCCAGTTGCGCGGCTTGTAGACGCCGAGGAACTGCGCACCCGCGATCTGCGACAAGCCGATCACGGTGACATAGGTGGTGTCGCGGCCGAAGGCCTTGTTCATCTCCTCATAGACGCGCTGCGGCTTGATCGGCACATTGTCGAAATGGCTCTTGCGCAGCATCGTCTTCTTGCGATCGCGGCAGGCCGCGGGCCACGCCTGGCGCTCGCGGAGCCTGCCCGACCGGCGCCACTCCCTGGCGACGGTGACGAAAAGCTCGAGCGCGGCCTTGGCGTCCGAGACGATGCCGAGATCGGGATTGAACACTCGGCCGATCTGCGTCGGCTCGATGTCGACATGCACGAAGGTGCGGCCCTTGGTGTAGGTTTCGACTGAGCCGGTGTGGCGGTTGGCCCAGCGGTTGCCGATGCCGAGCACGAAATCGGATTCGAGCATCGTGGCGTTGCCGTAGCGATGGCTGGTCTGAAGGCCGACCATGCCGGCCATCAGCACGTGATCGTCGGGGATTGCGCCCCAGCCCATCAACGTTGGCACCACAGGCACGTTGGCTATCTCGGCGAATTCGACGAGCAGATCGGAGGCATCGGCGTTGATGACGCCGCCGCCTGCGACGATCAGCGGCCGCTCGGCCGCATTGAGCATCTCCAGCGCCTTCTCGACCTGCTTGCGCGTCGCGGTCGGCTTGTAGACCGGCAGCGGCTCATAGGTCTCGTCGTCGAACTCGATTTCGGCGAGCTGCACGTCGAGCGGCATGTCGATCAGCACCGGTCCGGGCCGCCCGGAGCGCATGACGTGAAACGCCTGGCTGAACACCCGCGGCACCAGCGCCGGCTCGCGCACGGTCACCGCCCATTTGGTCACCGGCTTTGCAATCGATTCGATGTCGACGGCCTGAAAATCCTCCTTGTAGAGCCGCGCGCGCGGCGCCTGCCCGGTGATGCAGAGGATCGGAATGGAATCGGCGATCGCCGAATAGAGCCCGGTGATCATGTCGGTACCGGCCGGTCCCGACGTGCCGATGCAGACCCCGATATTGCCGGCCTTCGCCCGCGTGTAGCCCTCGGCCATGTGCGAGGCGCCCTCGACATGCCGCGCCAGGATATGGCGGATCGAGCCGCGCTTCTTCAGCGCCGAGTAAAGCGGATTGATCGCGGCCCCGGGAACACCGAAGGCGGTCGAGATGCCTTCCTTTTCCAGGATACGCACGGCCGCATCGATAGCTCGCATCTTCGCCATATCGGACCTCGCTCGGTGGTGTCAGCGAGCG
>NZ_JBFUES010001351.1:0-1596 GCF_056403875.1 Bradyrhizobium sp. P2_E8 | reverse complement strand
GACCAGGCGCGCAATGCCAGCCAATGGCTCGCGGGCGAGATCGAGAATCTACGCAAGAAGGTTTCCGACGCCGAAGCCAAGGTCGAGGACTTCCGCTCCAAGTCGTCACTCTTCGTCGGCACCAACAACACGACGCTGTCGAACCAGCAGATGGGCGAGGTCAACACTCAGCTCAACAACGCGCGCTCGATGAGGGCAGATGCGGAATCCAAGGCGCGGCTGATCAAGGAGATGCTCCAGAGCGGCAAGCCGATCGAGGCGTCCGAGGTGGTGAACTCCGAGCTGATGCGGCGACTGTCCGAGCAGCGGGTCACGCTGCGGGCCCAGCTCGCCGAACAGTCGTCCACGCTGCTCGGCAATCACCCGCGGATCAAGGAGCTGAAGGCGCAGCTCGGCGACCTCGACAACCAGATTCGCGACGAGGCGGCCAAGATCTCCCGCTCGCTCGAAAGCGATGCGCGTATCGCCGGTGGCCGGGTCGATGGCCTGACCACGAGCCTCGAGCAGCTCAAGAAGCAGGCGACGTCGACCAACGGCCAGGACGTGCAGCTCCGCGCGCTCGAGCGTGAGGCCAAGGCGCAGCGCGACCTGCTGGAAACGTATCTTGGCAAGTATCGCGAAGCCAGCACCCGCGAGACCATCGACACAGCACCGGCGGAAGGCCGCATCATCTCGCGCGCCGTCGTCTCGAACACGCCGGCCTATCCGAAAAAACTTCCGATCGTGCTGATCGCGACGATCGCGACGCTGCTGCTCTCGTCCGGCGTCGTCGTCACCGGCGAGCTGTTGCGCCAGACCGCGCCGCGCGCCGTGGCTGTCTTTGCTCCGGCGCCGGCGCAAACGCAGGCGGCGGTTCGCCAGGAACCATTCGTCCAGCCGGTGGTCGAGCCGGTCGTCGAACCGGTCGTGGAAGAGCCCGCGCCGCTTCAGCCGGAGATGACGGCCGATGTCGGTGTCACCGAGTTTGCCGAGATCGGGCATCTGGCCGACAGCCTGCGCGCCGCGGCGGCAAAAAAGATCACGGTGCTCGGCACCGCGCCAGGCGAAGCCGTCACGCTGTCGGCGCTGACGCTGGCCCGCCACCTGGCGCGCGATGCGCGGGTGGTCGTGGTCGATCTCGCCGCGTCCTCGCCGACGATTGCCGCGGTGTCCGTCGATGCCTCGGCGCCTGGCCTTGCCGAACTGATGCAGGGCGAAGCCTCGTTCGCCCAGGTGATCACCCGGGACAAGCTGTCGCGGCTGCATCTGGTGATGGCCGGCCGTCCCGGCTTCGACCGCAGCCTGCTGCAATCGCCGCGGGTGACGCTCGCGATCGACGCCTTGCTTCGCGCCTACGACCACGTGCTGCTCGACGCCGGCAGCGCCTCCGACCTTCCGGCGGAGCTGCTGACGGCCAATGCCCGCGCCGTCGTGGTGCCCGATGCGTCGATGGAGCCGGATGCGCGCACGCTGATGTGCGAGCAGCTCAAGGCCGTCGGCTTCAGCGAGGTGACGATGCTGAGCAGGCCGGTACAGCCGTCGGATGCAATGGACACGCCGCGCGTGGTGGCGGCGTAGGCCTCTTACCCTCTCCCCTTGTGGGAGAGGGTGCCGAGC
>NZ_JBFUES010001350.1:0-1598 GCF_056403875.1 Bradyrhizobium sp. P2_E8 | reverse complement strand
GCAGACACACCGATCGAAGCCGCTGCGGTCGCAGTCACCGTCGAAGACGCGCCCGGCATGGAGCAGCACGACGAGCCCGCGCAGGACGAGCCGGCGCTCGAAGCATTGCTAGATGCTCCCGTCACGCCCGAAGACGCTCCCGGCATCGCGCCGCCGGCCGAAGAGGAAGCCGCTGCGCCTGCGGAGGCTGCCGGCCTTGAAGCCGCGCCCGCTGAAGCCGCCGCGGTCGAGGCCGCTGCATCGCCCGATGCCGCCGCACCTGTCGAGGCCGCGCCCGCCGAGCCCGAGCTGGTCGAGGTCTGGCGTCCCGGYGGCCGTCACGAGGATCGCAAGCCGCGCCACGAGCGTCATCGCCACCAGCGTCACCATCATCAGCCGCGTCCGCAGGCGGGCGCCGAGGCGGGTGCTGCGCCCGCCGAAGGCGAGGCCGCGCAAGCAGCCGACGGCGAGAAGCGCGGCGAGCGCCATCGTCACGGCGGTCGCAGGGATGGCGGCAGAGACTTCCGCAAGGGCCGCGAAGGCGGTGCGGAAGGCGCGCCGCGTCCCGAAGGGCGCGACGACAAGAACCGCAGCTTCCAGGGCAAGGACCGCGACAAGGATCGCGATCGCAACAAGGGCAAGTTCGGTGGCGATCGCGACAAGGGCCGCGACAATCGCGGCCGCGACCGTGACAAGGGCCGTGACCGCCAGGGCGGGCCGTCGCTGCGTCCCTACGCCTCAAGCGCGAACCCGCGCGAGCGCGATCGTCCGGTCGATCCCAATTCGCCCTTCGCAAAGCTCGCTGCGCTGAAGGAGCAGCTCGCGGGGCGCAAGGAGTAGCCCACGACCGAGCGGCAGCGCATCGACAAATGGCTGTGGCACGCGCGGGTGGTGAAGGCGCGCACCTCTGCGGCTGAACTGGTCGAGTCCGGCCATGTCCGCGTCAACGGCGTGCGCGAGACCTCGCCGGGGCATGCGATCAAGGCCGGCGACGTGCTCACCATCGCGCTCGACCGCACCGTGCGCGTGTTGAAAGTGATAGCCTTCAACGAGCGCCGCGGCGACGCCGCCTCGGCGCGCGTGCTCTACGAGGAGCTCGGCGAAGGAAAGCGCAATTAATTGCGCTTTGAATTCATTTCTTGGTCGATCAAACGCGCAAAGCCGTCATGATCGACCGTCCCCGACCTTGCGGCGCCGGGCCATCCGCGCTACGCAAGCCGCGACTTTTAAAAGAGCTTTTCGGAGCGTTGGATGACTTACGTCGTCACTGAAGCCTGCATCAAGTGCAAGTATACCGACTGCGTCGAGGTCTGCCCGGTCGACTGTTTCTACGAGGGCGAGAACATGCTCGTCATCCATCCCGACGAATGCATCGACTGCGGCGTGTGCGAGCCGGAATGCCCCGCCGACGCCATCAAGCCGGACACGGAACCGGGCCTGGAAAAGTGGCTGTCGGTCAACGCCGACTACGCCAAGAGCTGGCCGAACATCACCCAGAAGAAAGAATCACCCGCCGACGCCAAGGAATTCGACGGCATGGAGGGAAAGTTCGAGAAATATTTTTCTCCGAACCCCGGCTCCGGAGACTAATTCGGCCGCAAACTTAACCCTAATAGCGG
>NZ_JBFUES010001349.1:0-1601 GCF_056403875.1 Bradyrhizobium sp. P2_E8 | reverse complement strand
GGGATGCGGCGCTCGAACTCGGCGAGAAGCACGGCTATCGCAACGCCCAGACCACGGTCATCGCGCCCACCGGCACGATCGGCCTCGTCATGGATTGCGACACCACCGGCATCGAGCCCGACTTCGCGCTGGTGAAGTTCAAGAAGCTCGCCGGCGGCGGCTACTTCAAGATCATCAACCGCGCGGTTCCCGCAGCGCTCCGCGCGCTCGGCTATCGCGAGAGCGAGATCGCGGAGATCGAGGCCTACGCCGTCGGCCACGGCTCCCTCTCCAACGCCCCCGGCATCAACGCCTCGACGCTGAAGGCCAAGGGCTTTACCGATGAGGCCATCGCCAAGGTCGAGAAGGCCCTGCCGACCGCCTTCGACATCAAGTTCGCCTTCAACAAGTGGACCTTTGGCGAGGACTTCATCCGCGACCAGCTCGGCATCGGCGCGGAAGCCATTGCGGCTCCCGGCTTCGACCTGCTCCAGGCCGTCGGCTTCACCAAGCGCGAGATCGAGGCGGCCAACGTCCACATCTGCGGCGCGATGACGGTGGAAGGTGCCCCGCACCTCAAGGCCGAGCACTATCCGGTGTTCGACTGCGCCAATCCCTGCGGCAAGATCGGCAAGCGCTATCTGTCGGTCGAGAGCCACATCCGCATGATGGCGGCGGCGCAGCCCTTCATCTCCGGCGCGATCTCCAAGACCATCAACATGCCGAACGACGCCACGGTGGAGGACTGCAAGTCCGCCTACATGCTGTCGTGGAAGCTCGCGCTGAAGGCCAACGCGCTCTATCGCGACGGCTCCAAGCTCAGCCAGCCGCTCAACTCGCAGCTCATCGCCGACGATGAGGACGAGGACGATGCGGTCGAGACGCTCTACGAGAAGCCGATGGCGGCGCGCACCGCCCAGGTCTCGGAAAAGATCGTCGAGAAGCTGGTCGAGCGCATCATCGTGATGCGCGAGCGCGAGAAGATGCCTGACCGACGCAAGGGCTACACCCAGAAGGCGGTCGTCGGCGGACATAAGGTCTATCTCCGCACCGGCGAGTATGACGACGGCCGTCTCGGCGAGATCTTCATCGACATGCATAAGGAAGGCGCGGCGCTCCGCTCCTTCATCAACAACTTCGCCATCGCCRTGTCGCTGGGCCTCCAGTACGGCGTGCCGCTCGACGAATATGTCGACGCCTTCACCTTCACCCGCTTCGAGCCGGCGGGCCCCGTGCAGGGCAACGACAGCATCAAGTACGCGACCTCGATCCTCGACTACGTCTTCCGCGAGCTGGCGGTGAGCTACATGTCGCGCTTCGATCTCGCCCATGTCGATCCGACCGAGTCGAACTTCGACGCGCTCGGCAAGGGCGTCGAGGAAGGCAAGGAGCCGGACGACGCGGGCCACCACGCCTCCAAGCTGGTGTCGCGCGGCCTCACCCGCTCCCGCACCGACAACCTCGTCGTGATGCGCGGCGGCTCGACCGCGGTCGCGCAAGGCAACGACAGCGCCCCGACCGGCGGCAGCAAGGTCACGGCACTCGCCTCCCACGGCGCGAGCGCCCGGGTCGGCGATGTCCTGGAAGGCGCGGTCGCGCTGAAGCAGGAAGTGAGCCACGAC
>NZ_JBFUES010001348.1:0-1602 GCF_056403875.1 Bradyrhizobium sp. P2_E8 | reverse complement strand
CTCGTCATCGTCACCGAATGGGTGCAGTTCCGCGCTCTCGATCTCGACCGGCTGAAGGCCACCATGGCGCAGCCCATCATCGTCGATCTCCGCAACATCTACCGCCCCGAAGAGATGGAAGCGGCCGGCTTCACCTACGAGAGCATCGGCCGGCCGTCGGCGCAGGGCTGATAGCTACACATTGTTGTCATACCCCGCGAAGGCGGGGTATCCAGTAATCCGCGATCTTCGTGACAACCGGGATCCGAGTTTACTGGATCACCCGCATGCGCGGGTGATGACGGAAGCGAGATTTTGCCCCGCAACTTCGACACGCCCCTCCCGATCGATGCCGTGCTCGGCGATTTGTCGCGCACGCTCGAGGCACACAATGCGGCCGTGCTGGTGGCGCCGCCCGGCGCCGGCAAGACCACGCGCGTGCCGCTGGCGCTGCTCGATGCGCCCTGGGCCAAAGGCAAAAAGATCATCGTGCTGGAGCCGCGGCGCATCGCGGCGCGCGCCAGCGCCGACCGCATGGCCAAGTCGCTCGGCGAGCGGGCAGGTGAGACCGTCGGTTATCGCGTCCGATTCGGCTCGAAAATCTCGCGCGCGACACGCATCGAGGTCGTGACCGAAGGCATCTTCACCCGCCAGATCATGGACGATCCCGAGYTCTCCGGCGTTGCCGCCGTCCTGTTCGACGAATTCCACGAGCGTTCGCTCGACGCCGATCTCGGCCTTGCGCTGGCGCGCGACGCGCAAACCGGCCTGCGCGAGGATCTGCGCATTGTCGTGATGTCGGCAACGCTCGACGGCGCCCGCGTCGCAAGGCTGCTTGGCGAGGCGCCCGTCGTCGAAAGCGAGGGCCGCGCCTTTCCGGTCGAGACGCGCTATCTCGGCCGCAAGGCGGATGCGCCGATCGAGCGGCAGATGGCGGATGCGATCGCGTCTGCGCTGCGCGCCGACAGCGGTTCGGTGCTGGCGTTTCTGCCCGGCGCCGCCGAAATCCGCCGCACCCAGAATTTTCTGGCCGAGCGCGTGCAGGACGCCAGTATCGAGATCGTGCCGCTGTTCGGCGCGCTCGATGCCGCCGTGCAGGATCGCGCCATTGCGCCGGCGCCGAAGGGCACGCGCAAGGTGGTGCTGGCGACCTCGATCGCGGAGACCTCGCTCACCATCGAGGGCGTGCGCATCGTGGTCGATTCAGGTCTTGCCCGCGTGCCGCGCTACGAGCCCGATATCGGCCTGACGCGGCTCGAGACCGTGCGCGCCTCGCGCGCGGCGGTCGACCAGCGCCGCGGCCGCGCCGGCCGCACCGAGCCCGGCGTCTGCTACCGGCTCTGGGACGAGCCGCAGACGGCCTCGCTTGCGCCCTACACCCAGCCGGAAATCCTCAGCGCCGATCTGTCCTCGCTGGTGCTCGATCTAGCGCAGTGGGGCGTCGCCGATCCCGCCGCGCTGTCGTTCCTCGACCCGCCGCCGCAGCCGGCCTGGAAGGAAGCCAAGAGCCTTCTCAGCGAGCTCAACGCGCTGGACGGCGACGGCCGCATCACCGCGGAAGGCAGGAGCCTGCGCGCGCTGGCATTGCCGCCGCGGCTGGCGCGCATGATCGTGGATTCGCAC
>NZ_JBFUES010001347.1:0-1606 GCF_056403875.1 Bradyrhizobium sp. P2_E8 | reverse complement strand
TTCGTAGACGCCGTAGAAATGCGCGCCGCCGTCGAGGAAGTTCTGGTTGCGCCCTTCGGTCCAGCGGCCGATCGTGGTCATGTCGAAGAAGAACGACATCAGCGACGCCGCGCCGTCGCACATCGCCGCGTCGACCACCTGGCCCTTGCCGGACCTCGAGGCTTCGAGGAGCGCCGCGAGCACGCCGACGACGAGATAGAGCGCGCCGCCGCCGAAATCGCCGACCAGATTGAGCGGCGGCACCGGCGCTTCCTTCGTGCCGATCGCGGCGAGCGCGCCGGTGATGGAGATGTAGTTGATGTCGTGGCCGGCGGCGTTGGCGAGCGGGCCTTCCTGGCCCCAGCCGGTCATGCGGCCGTAGACGAGCTTTGGGTTGCGCGCGAGCACGATGTCGGGGCCGAGCCCGAGCCGTTCCATCACGCCGGGACGAAAACCTTCGACCAGCGCATCGGCGCTCGCAAGCAGGTCGAGCACCTCCGCGATCGCCGCCTTGCCCTTGAGGTCGAGCTCGATCACCTTGCGGCCGCGCCCCGCCACCGACTTCATGCTTTTCCTGGCGCCGACACGGTCGAGCGTGACGACGTCGGCGCCCATGTCGGCCAGCATCATGCAGGCAAACGGGCCCGGCCCGATGCCGGCGAATTCGACGATGCGGAAGCCGGAGAGCGGGCCGGAGGTGCGGACGGAGGCGTTTTGGGCTGGTTTATCGAGCACTTTTTTGCTTCCTCGGGTCGCAGGCGGATTGCCGATGGCTCGGCAAATGCCTGGGACGTTCCTCTGTGGGGCGAGTTAATTGATCGATTAACTTTTCCCGCCTTCACGTCAGCGAGGCAAGCGCTTTTCGTGACGCAGGGCCAAAATAAAAACGGCGCGCACCGAAGTGCGCGCCGCGGAAAATTTGTGTTGAGGCGCTATCAGCCTGCGGCGGCCACCGCGCGCTGCGCCATCACCTTGATGAGGTTGGCGCGGTACTCCGACGTGCCGTGGATATCGGACAGAAGTCCACTCGCCGAAATCGTCACGCCGTCGATCGCCGACGGCGACCAGTTCGCCTTCAGCGCGGCCTCGATCGCGGGCACCCGCACCACGCCGCTCTGCGAGGCACCAGTCGCGGCGACGCGGATCTCGCCCGACTTCGTCTGCGCGACGAACACGGCGGTCAGCGCGAAGCGCGAGGCCGGATGCCGCATCTTGGCGTAGCCCGCTTTTGCCGGAACCGGGAACGACACGGCGGTGATGATCTCGCCGTCTTCAAGCGCGGTGGTGAACAGGCCCTTGAAGAAGTCATCCGCCGTGATCGACCGCTTGTTGGTCTTCACGGTGGCGCCGAGCGCGAGCAGTCCGGCCGGATAGTCCGCGGCGGGATCGTTGTTGGCGATCGAGCCGCCGATCGTGCCGCGATAGCGCACCGCGGGATCGCCGATCAGCGAGGCGAGATAGGCGAGCGCAGGGATCGCCTTCTTCGCGGCATCGCTGGTCGCAACGTCGTAATGCGGCGTGGCGGCCTTGATGGTCAGCGTGTCGCCGGAGGCTTCGACCCCGATCATGTCCTTGATCTTGCCGAGGTCGATCACGTCCGAGGGGCTGGCGAGGCGCTGCTTCATGA
>NZ_JBFUES010001346.1:0-1607 GCF_056403875.1 Bradyrhizobium sp. P2_E8 | reverse complement strand
GATAGGGCTCGATGATGTCCTCGATCGCATCGCGCGGCTCGGAGAGCGCTGCGGCCATCGTCTCGACACCGACGGGACCGCCGCCATAGTTCATCGCGATGGTCGTGAGATAGCGACGGTCCATGGCATCCAGGCCCGCGGCGTCGACCTCGAGCGCGCTGAGTGCGTGATCGGCGATCTTGCGATCGATCGTGTCGGCATTCGCCGCCGAAGCAAAATCTCGCACGCGCCGGAGCAGGCGCCCGGCGATGCGCGGCGTGCCGCGAGCGCGGCGCGCGATCTCGTTGGCGCCATCCGCGCTCATGCCGACGTTCAGCACGCGCGCGCCGCGGCTGACGATGCTTTCGAGCTCCTCGATGGTGTAGAAATTGAGCCGGACCGGAATGCCGAAGCGATCGCGCAAGGGATTGGTGAGCAGGCCCGCACGCGTCGTGGCGCCGACGAGGGTGAATTTCGACAGCTCGATCTTGACCGAGCGCGCCGCCGGGCCCTCGCCGATGATGAGGTCGAGCTGAAAATCCTCCATCGCGGGATAGAGCACTTCCTCCACCGCCGGGCTGAGACGATGGATCTCGTCGATGAAGAGCACGTCGCGCTCTTCGAGGTTGGTCAGCAGGGCGGCGAGATCGCCGGCCTTGGCAATCACGGGGCCCGATGTGGCGCGAAAGCCGACGCCGAGTTCCTTGGCCACGATCTGCGCCAGCGTGGTCTTGCCGAGGCCGGGGGGCCCGACGAACAGCACGTGATCCAGCGCCTCGCCGCGCTTGCGCGCGGCCTCGATGAAGATCGAGAGATTCTTGCGGGCCTGCTGCTGGCCGACGAAATCGGACAGCGATTGCGGGCGCAGCGCGGTGTCGCCGACATCATCGGAGCGGCGCTCCGGTGAGACCATGCGGTTGGCCTTGGGATCGCTCACTTCGCGAGTTCCTTCAGACCGAGGCGAATGAGCTGCGCCGTCTCGGCGCCTTCACCGGCGCTGCGCGAGGCCGACGCAATGGCGGCCGCGGCCTGCGGCTGGCCGTAGCCGAGATTGACCAGCGCGGAGATCGCATCCGCCACCGGCCGCGGCGCGCGCTGGTCGTCGACGGCGCCGGCGAGATGCACGACGGCGGGATCGACATTGGCGAAGGCCGGCGCCTTGTCCTTGAGTTCCGTGACGATGCGCTCGGCGACCTTGGGACCGACGCCCGGCGTGCGCGCCACCGCGGCCTTGTCGCGCAGCGCAATCGCGTTGGCGAGATCGGACGGCGCCAGCGTGCCGAGCACGGCCAGCGCGACCTTGGCGCCGACGCCCTGCACGGTCTGGAGCAGGCGAAACCATTCACGCTCCTGGTCGGTGCGGAAGCCGAACAGCTTGATCTGGTCCTCGCGGACATAGGTCTCGATCGACAGCACGGCGGCCTCGCCCGGCGCGGGCAGATGCTGCAGCGTGCGCGCCGAGCAATGCACCTGGTAGCCAACGCCGCCGACATCGAGGACGACATAATCCTCGCCGTAGGAATCGATCAGGCCCTTCAGCTTGCCGATCATATTCCGACCACCTTCAGCCTGAGCGCCGCGCTCTGGCGGTGATGGGCGTGGGTGATGGCGATGGCGAGCGCGTCGGC
>NZ_JBFUES010001345.1:0-1608 GCF_056403875.1 Bradyrhizobium sp. P2_E8 | reverse complement strand
TCCCAATAGGCCTCGCCGTCGATCTCGACGGCGCAGTGGACCAGGGGCGGGCAGGTCGAGGCCAGCGCGACGTCGGTCGTGATGGCGTCATTGCGAAAGATCTGCTGCTGCCCGTCGCGGATCCGCGTCGCCGCGATCAGGAGCCTTGGCGACTTCGCCGAGCGCAGCGCCGCGAAGTCGATGTCGCGCGACAGCGCCTGCCGCAGCGGATCGAGATCGAACGGATCGAACTGGCCCGAGCGCAGCGTCGGCCCGAACGCGACCGAGCTTCCCGTCGGCGAAAAGCCGCCGACCAGCATCAGCGAGCGGAACGAGGCCTCATGCATCAGGCGGACCCAGAACCGGTTCAGCCGCGAGCGTGCAGCTTCACGGCCGCCCTCGGCAAGGCCGCAGGCGAGCAGCAGCGCGTTGACGGCGCCGGCGCTGGCGCCGCTGATCGTGTCGATCTCGATATCAGGCTCTTCCAGCAGCCGCTCCAGCACGCCCCAGGTGAAGGCGGCAAAGGTGCCGCCGCCCTGAAGCGCCAGCGAGAGCTTTCGCGGTGGCCATTGTCTAGAAGGGACCTCGCGCGCGACAGGCGCCGCGACGGTCGCGGCCTCGACGCGCTGCGGCGTTTGCACGAGGGGCGCGGGCGGCGGCGCTGGCGATGGGACGGCGGCGGGCTCTGGAGCAGGCGGCGGCGAGGGCGCATCGGACCAGATGTCCGTCATGGACAGCAGGCGGCTCGCCGCGGTGCGCGTTGCACCTTGCGAACCACCGTCGATATGCGCGCCGACCATCTTCTCGCTCATTCTGAGCTACCGCGTAACGCCTTTTGCGCTGTCAGGATGACAGGCATGGAACTCGTTCGCCACTCTGGCCACGACTGGCTTTTGAGTTGCGAACAGGATTTGGCGTATAATGCGGAAGGAGCGCGGCGGTATCCGTACTTTTTCCCGGCGTCAGGTTTTGTTTTGACGCGTTTTCTTGACGCGAACCGGTATCCACTTCGCTCGAAAACGCTCTAGGCCTTCTCGCCGATCCGGCTTTCCTTGCCCGATTGCAGCCGCTTGATGTTCTCGCGATGCGCGTAGAACAGCAGCAGCGTCAGCACGGCGAACAGCGCAGACAATGCGAGGTGGCCGAACCACCACAGGAAAATTGGCGTGATGAAGGATGCCACCAGCGCCGAGAGCGACGAATAACGCGTGGTGAAGGCGGTAGCCAACCAGAGCAGGCAGAACACCACCGCGGCCGGYCAGAACAGGCCGAGCAGGATGCCGATATAGACGGCGACACCCTTTCCGCCCTTGAACTTGAGCCAGACCGGGAAGAGATGGCCGAGGAAGGCGCCGAGGCCTGCCACCATCGCGGCATTGGGGCCGGCGATGGAGCCGGCGATCACGACCGCCACCGTGCCCTTCAGCGCATCGAGCAGGAGGGTGCCCGCAGCAAGGCTCTTGCGTCCCGTGCGCAGCACATTGGTGGCGCCGATGCTGCCGGAGCCGATCGAGYGGATATCTTGCGTGCCGGCGAGCCTGGTCAGGACCAGCCCGAACGGAATCGAGCCGAGGAGGTAGCCGATGACGAGCGCTACCGGCAAAAATGCTTCAAGACCCATGGCTGCAA
>NZ_JBFUES010001344.1:0-1610 GCF_056403875.1 Bradyrhizobium sp. P2_E8 | reverse complement strand
TAGGGCGGGCCGGCCTTCGAGGTCTTCTCGCCGAGCGACAGCATGACCCAGAAATTGCCCTTGGCGAGCAGCTCCAGCATCTTGCGCAGGTTCGGATCGTTCCTGCCGGCTTGCGGATCGGGGCGCGCCATGTGGTCGATCAGGACGGGCACGTCGAGATTCTCGTACTTGGCGACACTGGAGACGATGCCGTCCTTCTCCGGCTGGATCTTGACGTACCAGCCGAGCTCGCGAATGCGGGCGATGGCGCGGGCGAAATCGGCATCCGACAGCACCGCGCCGAGCTCCTGGCGGAAGCTGAAGCGCGCGCCGCGCACGCCGGCGTCGTGGAGCTTGGAGAGGTGGGCGTCGCTCGCCTCCGCGAACACCAGCGCATTGGCGCAGCCGCGATAATTCGGGCCCATCGCGGCGAGGCCGTCGAGCACGACGGAATGATCGGCGCCATAGGTCGTGGTCTGCACGATGATTCCGCGCTCGATGCCGAGCGCCTTGTGCATCCACAGCGCCGCTTCCCAGGTCGCGGTCGGCATCCGGTAGGCCGCACCAGGGCGCTCCGGATATTTGTCGATGGGGCCCAGCACGTGAAACTGGCTGTCGATGGTTCTCCGTGGCGGCGCCTTGACCGGGCGACGCGGGTTCGGGTCGAACGGCAGATAGGTCGGCATGCGAATGCTCCTTCAGTCGATCACGGCGGTGAAGTCGCACTGCACCAGCGCGCCGCCGTCCATGTTGTCCATCGGCAGCGCGTGGCGCGCCGGGCGCGAATGCTCGTCGGGAAACATCTTCAGCCACTCGACATTCACGGGCCCGCGCTGCGAGCGGTCCTTCAGCCACACCGTCATCTTGATGATGTCGTCCGTGGTGCCGCCGGCCGCCTCCACCGTCGCCTTCATGTGCGCAAACATGTTGGCGCATTGCGCGTCCAAGCTCTCGGGCATCGCGCCGGCCRCATCGCGGCCGAGGATGACGCCCGACATCACGAGATTGCCGATGCGGCAGGCGTTCGGAATCGGGTTGGCGTGCTTGAAGCCGCCGATATGGATGCTCTTGCGCCGTGTCATGGTGCGCTCCCTCATATGTGTTGGTTCAGACGAACTGGCACGACACCGAGCCGAACGCGCCGTAGTCGGCGTGGAAGGTATCGCCGCGGCGGATGTCCACCGGACGCGTGAACGATCCCGCCAGCACCACCTCGCCGGCCTTAAGATATTCGTCATGCGGCGCGAGGCGATTGGCGAGCCAGGCGATGCCATTGGCGGGATGGTTGAGCACGCCGGCGGCAAGCCCGGTCTCCTCGACCTCGCCGTTGCGGAACAGGAGCGCGCCGATCCAGCGCAGATCCGCATCCATCGGGCGGAACGGCCGGCCGCCGAGCACCAGCGCGGCATTCGCCGCGTTGTCCGAGATCGTGTCCATGACCTTTCGCGTCTTGCCCGTTTCAGGATCGACGCGGTGCATCCGCGTCTCCAGAATCTCCAGCGCCGGCGTCACGTAGTCGGTGGCGTTGAGCACGTCGAAGATGGTGCAGTCGGGCCCGCGCAGCGGCGCCTTCAGCACGAAGGCGAGCTCGACCTCGATCCGTGGCGCGTGAAAGCGGTCGAACGGGATGG
>NZ_JBFUES010001343.1:0-1614 GCF_056403875.1 Bradyrhizobium sp. P2_E8 | reverse complement strand
CCGCTGTGTTGTGGTTCGGCTTAGGCGGCTCTCGCGCTGCTCGCAACCTGCTTCAGGCCGAAATCGTAGTTGAGATGAAAATACTCGCTGTCCACCATGCGACCATCCGGCGCACGCCCCGCCGGGTGACGGACGAACTCGCGGATCAGGCTGTCCTTGACGCCGAACACCACGTCGCTGTCGAGATATTGGTCGCCGGCGACGAACACATGGGTCACGAGCTGCTCGAAGCCCGGCGCCGAGATCATGAAATGCACATGCGCCGGACGCCAGGGATGGCGGCCCTGCACCTCCAGCATCTCGCCGACCGGCCCGTCATGCGGAATCGGGTAGGCCGCCGGCTTGATCGACCAGAAATGGAAGCGGCCGTTGGCGTCGGTGTGGAAGCGCGCGCGCATCGCGAGATCGCCGATGTCGTCGAGCTGCTGCACGTCGTAATAGCCGTCATCGTCGGAATGCCAGACGTCGACGATGGCGCCCGCGAGCGGACGTCCGTCGACGGTCGAGACCGAGCCGGTGACCAGCATCGGGTCGCCTTCCATCGGACCCGAGATGTCGGCGCCGATGTCCTTCTCCGGTGCGGCCTGGACGAAGAACGGGCCGAGCACGGTGGTCTCGGTTGCGCCTTCCGGCACCGGATGGTTGATCGCGTCGACCAGCATGGAGACGCCGAGCGTGTCCGACAGCAGGATGAACTCCTGGCGCTTGTCGTCGCACATGTGGCCGGTGCGGGTCAGGAAGTCGATGCCGTATTCCCATTCCTTCTGGGTCGGGCGGACCTCGCGGATGAAGGCATGGAGGTGGCGCACCAGCGCCTCGCTGACCTCCTTGATGCGCGGATCGGTTGCGCCTGCGATCCGCTCCAGCACCGCGTCCGTGATCGTGTTTTCGTTGAAGTTGCGCATGGGTGTCTCCGTTGATCAGAGCTTCGGTTCGCCGAGGCCGGACAGCCGCTCGAGATGCTTGACGGTCGCGATGAAGTCGGCCTCGCCGTCGCCCTGCGCCACCAGCGAGCCATAGGTCTCGCGCACCTGCGCCGCGAGCTGCAGTGGCACGCCGACGGCGTGGCCGGCGCCGAGGATGAGATCGAGGTCCTTGGCCATCTGCTTGCAGGAGAAGGTGGACTCGAAATCCCGTGTGCGAAGCGGCGCGGTCTTGTACTTCACCATCGGCGAGGCCACCGCGCTGTCGTCGAGCACCTTCAAAATGTCCTGCCACGCAATGCCGCCCTTGCGCGCCAGCGCCAGGCTCTCCGCCATCATCGCGGCCGACACCGCGATCATCAGATTGACCGCGAGTTTCGCGTAGCGCGCTTCCTCGCCGGGCCCGAGATAGGTCTGGGCGCGCGTAAAGGCTGCGAACAGCGGTCTTGCATTGTCGAAGGCGTCCTTCGGACCCGAGACGAAGCAGGTCAGCGCGCCGGTGTGAACGATGCTGGCATTGCCGGAGACCGGCGCGCGCAGGTAGGCGACGCCGCGGGCTTGCGTGGCGGCCGCAACTTCGGCGGAGGCCTCGACGCTCACGGTGCTGGTCTCGATCAGAACGGCTCCGGGGGCCATCGCGGCGATGAACCCGGCGGGGCCGAGCAGCGCGCCGCGCAAGGCTGCGTCATCC
>NZ_JBFUES010001342.1:0-1617 GCF_056403875.1 Bradyrhizobium sp. P2_E8 | reverse complement strand
AGCGTCATCCCGGGGCTCGCGTAGCGAGAACCCGGGATCTCGAGGTTCCCAGGTGCGCAATTGCGCACCATAGTTCGATGATTTGCATCGCCCCGGAACGACGACCAAAACAAACAACAAGAGGGAGACGTCCCATGAGCAACGACATGGTCCTGCAAAAGCTCGAAGGCGGGCTGCTCACCATCACGATGAATCGCCCCGAACGGAAGAACGCGCTCAACCCGGACATGGTGCGCGGGCTGGTCGAGGCGGCGCGGCGCGCGGCTGACGATCCGGAGGTGCGCGCGGTGCTGTTCAAGGGCGCAGGTGGCTCGTTCTGCGTCGGCGGCGACGTCAAGTCGATGGCGGAGGGCCGCGCGCCGCTGCCGTTCGAGCAGAAGCTCGCGAATTTGCGCCGCGGCATGGAGGTCTCGCGCATCCTGCACCAGATGCCGAAACCGGTGGTGGCGCAGCTCGACGGCGCCGCGGCCGGCGCGGGCCTGTCGATGGCGCTGTCCTGCGATCTGCGCATCGCCAGCGAATCCTGCAAGATCACGACCGCCTTCGCCAAGGTCGGCTTCTCCGGCGATTACGGCGGCACCTATTTCCTGACCCAGCTGCTCGGCAGCGCGCGGGCGCGCGAGCTCTATCTGATGTCGCCGGTGCTGACGGCGAAGGAGGCGCATGCGATCGGCATGGTGACCAAGGTCGTGCCCGACGCCGAGATCGACGCTGCTGCCCACGAGCTCGCGCTGTCGCTGGCGCAGGGCCCCTCGATCGCACTCGGCTTCATCAAGCGCAACATCAACAATGCCGAGCACCTGGCGCTGGAGGATTGCTTCGACGGCGAGGCGATCCATCACACCCGCTGCGGCGACACCGCCGATCACAAGGAGGCCGCAAAGGCCTTCGTCGAGAAGCGCAAGCCCGCCTTCAGAGGCGAATGACGATGTCTTCGTATATGCGCTTGCGGCAGATCTGCCTGGTCGCGCCGCAGCTCGCGCCCGTCATCTCCGACATCGCGGAGATCATGGGCCTCGCCGTCTGCTATCGTGACGGCAATGTCGCGAAATACGGCCTGGAGAACGCGCTGCTCCCGGTCGACACGATCCTGCTGGAAGTGGTGGCACCGTTCAAGGTCGGCACCACCGCCGGCCGCTTCATCGAGAAGACCGGCGGCCGCGGCGGCTATATGGCGATCTTCTGCTGCGACGATCCGGACGAGCGCGGTCGCAGCGCCAACGCGCTTGGCGTGCGCACGGCGAACGTGATCGACCATGCGCCTTATCACGGCGTGCAACTCCATCCGCGCGACTGCCGCGCGGCCTTCATCGAGTTCAACCACACCGAAGGAAGCGACGACATTCTGGGCGCGTATCCGCCGGCCGGACCGGACTGGCAAAAATTCATCCGCAAGGATGTGACGCAGGCGCTGACCGGCGTCGAGATGCAGAGCCCGGAGCCGCAGGGACTCGCGGAGCATTGGGGCAGGATCATCGGGGTTGCGCCCAATGCCGCCAGCAACGGCGTTGCCGAGCTGAAACTGCCCAACGCCAGTTTCCGCTTTGTGAAGGGCGCCAGCGAAATCATGAGCGCGCTGGAGTTTCGGGTGGCTGATGCCGCGAGCGTGTTGCATGC
>NZ_JBFUES010001341.1:0-1617 GCF_056403875.1 Bradyrhizobium sp. P2_E8 | reverse complement strand
GCTTGCGCATGGCGGAATATGTTCGTGAGGGCTTCCTGGACGATCCGCAGCAAGGCGCGTTGCTTTTCGTAAGGTAGCCTGTCGACGTCAGGCACGATCCTGGTCGTGACCCGCAACGAGGTGCGGGCCGCAAATCCATCGGCATAGTGCTCGATCGCGGCCTTGAGTCTGTCGATCGTCAGATTCTGGGGGTGTAGCAGATAGGAAAAGGCWCGGATTTCCCTGAGTGCCTCGTCGATAGACGCGTCGATCTCATCGCAAAGCCGTTCGGCACCGACCGGGTCGCTGATGTTACGCCGGAGCCGCATGAGACCGAGACTCGCGGCAATCAAATGCTGACATGTCGAATCGTGGAGATCGGAAGCAATCCGCTGCTGGATATCCTCCTGAATGGACGCCAAATTGGCCCCGACGTGCACATCATCGACTCCTTCGGTCGCGGCTTCGAATGCACCATGACGCATGGTACGATGGCTGCCCATCAGCCGGATCGCGCCAGTTGTTACGGGACCCACAACGGGAACGATGGTCGTCTCCATATTTTGCCGCCGGACGCCAAATGCGAGACGATGGCGAATCCTCACTTCCGTTCCTTCCGCAACACAGGCGCGGAGGGCCTCATAGATGGATCTCGCGTCATCCCTGCTCATGCAACTGGAGACGTCCATCTCCCGGATGTCATCGGATGAGATGCCGAGATGCTGCTCGAAGGCCGGATTGATCCCCTCATAGACGAAGCGTCCGCCAGGCGAAGGGCGCACTACGAAGAGAAAGTCGGCCGAGCACATCCAGTACAGCCGGTCGCTGGCTTCTTCGAAACCGAGCCGGAACGACCCTGTGCCGCCGGTTCGAATTGGCTCGGGAGCGGGAAAGCTATGAGGCTTCACGGTACGCGCTCACTCTGCTGCGGCAACGCCCGACATTGAAGCTCGATATCGAGAGTCGCCGTCCTGCCCCGCAGGCGAGGCATCACCCTGGATCAGAGTACAGACGCCCGTGGGGTCCGCAGATTATACACCGTTAGGTTGATCGCGCCATAAGTAGTCGTAGCGCGAGATTGGAATCTCGAATTCGTGAGGGGAGACCTGAAGGGACCAAATGCGGTTCGTGCCAGACCATTCGGCACTGGACTCAAAAGAGATGCAACAAATGCTAAAGTGCCACCTACAACCTTTACGAGCGACCAAATTATACAACAGCTTTATCGACACGTAAGCAACGCGCTCCGAGAATCATGCATATCGTTCTCGGATCGAGATCGGTCGACATGTACCACCAGGCGCTAGCGGGTTCCCGTTCCGCTCGCGCTGGACTTCTTCTTCTTTCCTGCCTTCGCGCTCGGAGAGGGCTGTTGAGGCGGCGCGATCACCAGCGGATGAGACGGCACCTGGAGGCGGTTAATGCCGACGTCGTCCCTGAGTGCATCGGTATCCAGGCGCTGGCTTCGGTCCACAGAATCGCGCGGGTCTGCGGCAGCGGCAGACGGCGCCGCTAGACCAACGGCGACTCCCATCAGCACCCACGCGCATTTCATCATCTTGCAGGCCCCTCAAAAAGCGAAGTCAAGTCGAGGACCGATCCTGAGGTCCCTGTAGCGCCGCACCGCAACATTCGATG
>NZ_JBFUES010001340.1:0-1622 GCF_056403875.1 Bradyrhizobium sp. P2_E8 | reverse complement strand
CCGCAGGCGAGCGAGCCGGTGGCGAACGCCGCCGAGCCCCACAGCCGCAGGGGTCCGTAATCGAGTCCGTAACGGGCGACACCGCGCAGCGCATAGGCATCGGTCAGCGGCATCGTCGGCGTCCACATCGTGCAGGTCAGCGCGTAGATCAGGAACAGCGCCAGCGGCTGCTGCTGCAGGCCGAGGGCCGCAAATCCGATTGCCGTCGCCAGCACCGACACCATGATGCCGGCGCGAATGGCATGCCGCTTTTCGGCGAAGGCCGCGACCTGCGGCAGCGTGGTGAAGCGCGTGATCGCCGGCAGCGCGTTGATGAGGCCGATCCAGGCCGCGTCGATACCGATCGCCTTCAGCCAAACCGGGAAGAAGGGCATATGCGTGCCCAGGACCGCGAAGAAGGCCGAGTAGAACAGGGCCAGGCTCACGGCGAATCGCCGCTTCACGGCGGCTTGCGTGGGGATTTGTGATTCGCCTGCCATCAAACCAATTGCGATTCGGTCGATATCGTGGTGATCGTTACAGTAACGCGCACTGATTTGCGCGACGAGATTGTCATGGCCAACGAAGCATTCGCCCTTTCGCCCATGTCTGCCCGCGCGGCCGAGCCGAACGAGCAGGATTACGACGCGATCCGCGAAGCCTTCATGGAGACCGCGCGCGGCCGCTGGTTCCTCGGCGAATATGCCAAGCGCAACCGCAATGCCGACACGAGCATGGTGCTCGACGCGGTCGCCAAGATCGAAGAAACCCTTGCGGCACAGCGGCAACCGGTCGTCGAGGACCGCCTGCCCGAGGCGCTGGTCGAGATCCGCCGCGCCGTCCGCGAGGCCGAGACGATCGCGATCGCGGCGTTCGACCCCGCGGCGATCGAGGCGAGCCTTGCCCCGATCCCGCGCGGCGTGCGCATCATCAAGGAGATCTCCTGGCGCTGGCGCGAGATCGGCGCCGACGGGCGGATCTGCGACCTCATTGATTCGCAGCTCGCCTCGATCGAGGCCGCCTGCGGACAGATTTCGACCATCGACCCCCGCACCGAGCTCAAGGCCGCATTCGATCTGCTGAAGGACCGGGTCGAGCAGCTTGATGCCGACGGCGACGCAACGCCGCAGGCGACGGCAGTGCCTCCTTCGCCAGCTCCGGTGCGGGAAGCACCGCCGGTCGCAGAGGCCGCGCCCGCCGCGATGGCGAGCGAAGCCCCCGTGGCTTTTACGGAGACGCCGCGGGACATCGCAGCGTCTGCCGGGCCCGAAGCCACCGCGCAGACGGCCGGCACCGCCGAAGCGTTCGCAATGGCCGAGCAGGCAATGGACGCTGCCATCGCGCCGGAGATCGCAGCCGAAAGCCGGATCGCTCTTGAAGATGCCGCGCCTGAAGATGCAGCTTTCGAAGAGCCGGCCGCGTTCGCGGAAGTCACCGACGAGTTCTCGCTCGATGCCGCCGCGGAAGCCGAGGACGAGGCCGTGCTCGAGGCCATCGCGCTGGAGATGGCTGCGCCCGATCCGGAATTCGACGAGATCATCGAGCCGGTCGAGATGGCAGCAGCCATTCCCGAGCCGGTGGCTGCGGAGGTCGCAGCGCCCGTCGCCGCCGAGCTTCCGGAGCCGGCCGCGCCGGAACCCGCC
>NZ_JBFUES010001339.1:0-1627 GCF_056403875.1 Bradyrhizobium sp. P2_E8 | reverse complement strand
GGTCGCGGAGGAGGCCGCGACCCGCAGGCTCATCCAGGCCGCCTCGATCATCGCGCGATCATTGAAGAACTCGTGATACCAGCGCAGCGACCAGCCGCCCCACACCGTCACCAGCCGCGAGGCGTTGAAGGAATAGATGACGAGGATCAGGATCGGCAGATAGAGGAATGCCAGCCCCAGCGCGAGCGAGGCGACATTGAAGCGGGACAGGCGAGAGACCTTGCGCATCGGCTCACCGTCCCTGTTCCAGTTGCCGCTTCTGGAGCCGTTCGTACAGCAACAGCGGCACCAGCAGCACCACCAGCAGCACGATGGCTGCGGCGGACGCGACCGGCCAGTCCTTGTTGGTGAAGAATTCGAGCCACAGGGTCTGGCCGATCATCAGCGAATTGGAGCCGGCCAGGAGGTCGGGGATCACGAACTCGCCGACGATGGGGATGAAGCACAAGAGCACGCCGGCGCCGACGCCGGGCAGCGACAGCGGGAAGGTGACGAGCCAGAACACCTGCCAGGGCGGCGCGCCGAGATCGGAGGCCGCCTCCTCCAGCGCCGGCTCCATCTTGGCGAGCGTCGCATAGAGCGGCAGGATCATGAACGGAAGATAAGAGTAGACGATGCCGATATACATCGCGGTATCGGTGGAGAGCCACACCACCGGCTGGCTGACCAGATGCAGCGCGAGCAGGATCTGATTGAGCAGGCCGTCGTGCTGAAGGATGTTGATCCAGGCATAGATGCGGATCAGGAACGAGGTCCAGAACGGCACGATCACCAGTACCATCGCCACCGCCTGCCAGCGCTTCGGCAACCGCGCCATGCCATAGGCGATGGGATAGCCGATCAGGAGCAGCAGTGCCGTCGCCGTGACCGCGACGGTGAGGCTGCGCACATAGGCGTACACATAGATGTCATCGGAGCCGAGCAGCCTGAAATTATCGAACGACAGCGCGGCAAAGGCCACCTTGACCGATTCCCACCCCGCCGTCAGGTCGAACACCGGCTCGTAAGGCGGCTGCGCGATCGCGGTCTGCGACAGGCTGATCTTCAGCACGAAGCCGAACGGCACCAGAAAGAACAGCACCATCCAGACATAGGGGGCGATCGCGGCAAAGCGCGCCGGTCGCGCGAAGATGCGGCGGGAGCTCATGACGGCAGCACCATGCAGTCGTCGGGCGTGAACCAGGCGACGACGTTCTGGTTCAGGCTGTAGGCGTCGACGTCGAGGCGCGCGCTGTTGGCGACGGACGCCTGCACGATCCCGCCGGTGTCGAGCTTCACCTTGTAGGTGGTGGTGCCGCCGAGATAGCAGATGTCCGCGATCACGCCGTCCAGCCGGTTGATTGCCGTTTCACGGCCGACCTCGCTCACCGGGCCGCGGCGCGACAGCTTGACCTTCTCGGGACGGATCGCGACCGACAATTTTCCCGCGCCGATCGGCTCGCGCGGCTCGGCCACGACCAGCGTCCCCGCATCACGCGTGCCGATGACCAGACGATGGCCGTCGCGCAATCTGGACTCGGCGTCGAACAGATTGACGTCGCCGACGAACTCCGCGATCCAGCGCGAGCGCGGCGCCTCGTAGAGCTCGCGGGGGCCAGCGACCTGGGCGAGCTTGCCGGCCTTCATC
>NZ_JBFUES010001338.1:0-1628 GCF_056403875.1 Bradyrhizobium sp. P2_E8 | reverse complement strand
GTCTCCAGGGTCGAACAGCCGGCGACGCACGCCTCGGACGATCGGAACGACGCCAAGCCTATCATCCGCTATCGCTATCAGGCCGGCGGCCAGGAGCTGGAAAGCGACAAGGTCTTTGTCGGCGGCTCCGTCATCACGACGAGGGTACTGGCCGCAAAACTGATCGGACGATATCCGGTCGGGGCGCATGTCGACGTCCACGTCGATCCGAGGCAACCGACCGAGGCGTTGCTCGAACCTGCTGCCGCGCAGAACGTCGCGGCACTGGTGGCGTTCACCATCGTGTTCGGCTTCATTGCCGCCACCCTCACCGCGCATTCGCTCGCGGGTCACGTGCTCTACACCAACAACGGCGTTCCGCTGTTCGCGTTCGCGTTGCCGATCATCGTGCTCGTGGGCGGCGTGTTCTGCGTCGCAGAGTATGTCCGGACGCGCCGGCTGGCGAGCGCCAGCCTGCGCTGGCCGACCGCGGCTGGCAGGGTCACCCGTTGCGACGTGATCGAGGAAATCATCGAGGAGAAGAGCGACGACGACAAGTCCCGGTCCAGCAAGCTCCAACACCGCTATCAGGTCGACCTGCGCTACGCCTACAGGGTCGACAAGCGCGACTTCATCGGCACCGAAGTCGATTGGGGCGGCACCATGATCTCCGGGCTGCGCGAGGTCGCCGAAAAGGCCGCAGCGAAATATCGTCCCGGGCAGAACGTCAAAGTTTACTACGATCCGGAACGACCGGGACATGCGGTGCTGGAGCCTGCGAGCCGGGAAGGCGCGCTGGGGCCGCTGATCGGTGCCGCGGTCTGTGCGGTCGTCGGAGGCCTTTTCCTGACAATCCTGATCAAGGTCGGGTTCGCATAGAGACGCTTGATGCCAATCACCCTTTCGGCGGCGCCAGTGGCTGCACGATCTCCTTGAACGGCGCCAGCGCCTCGCAGCGGTCGGCATGCGCCGCGAGCGCCGGGTAGCGCGCCGCGTCGAACAGAAGCGGATGCGCTTCGCGGGTGAAGCGCACGACGCAGGCCACCGCGATATCGGCATGGCCAATGCGCTCACCCAGCCAGTACGGCGTCGTTACCTTGGTGCGCTCGGCGTCGAGCACGCCGAGCACGTCGCCGATCTGCGCCTGGCAGCGCTCGACCCACAGCGCAAGCTGCTCCTTCCGCAGCACGCGCTCGTAGAGCAGGCTCACCGCCTTGTCGCCGAGACCGGAGGCGAGCGCGCAGATGCGCAGGTGCTTGCGCCGCTCGGCGCCACTACGCGGCAGCATCGCCTTCCCCTCACCGACCAGTTCATCGAGATAATCCAGGATGATCGTGCTCTCGATCAGCGCCTCGCCGTCGTCGAGCACCAGGGTCGGGACGCGGCGCAGCGGATTGTAGGGCGCGATCTTGTCGGCATCGCCGAAGGTGGACCACGGCCTGTGCTCGAAGGCGAGCCCGTAAAGCCGCAGCGCAATCGCGACACGGCGGACGAAGGGGGAATCATATTGGCCGATCAGGAACATGGTTCTCGCTCTTCTCATTGGCGGGACACGGCGGGGCCGGTCAGTTTCCACGACCAGATCGGCGCGGCGCAAGAAAGAATATGGAAATGGAGCATTGCGCCGGTTGCAACGGCACCTGCAACAT